>CAXSER010000053.1:0-11172 GCA_964236315.1 uncultured Acetobacteraceae bacterium
TAAGGCCGGTCCAGGGCGGCTCGCCCTGGCGGGTCCAGGGCAGAGCCCTGGCCTTCCTTGACACCCAGCTCCGCCCGGCGCGTCGTCTCTCCCACCCCCGGAGCCCCCCCGATGCCCCTGGAGATCGCCGTGCGCGGCCTGTTCGCGACCCCCGTGGCCGCGATCGTCCTCCCCGACGCCGAGGCCCGCAACGCCCGACTGCGCGCGCGCATCCTCTCGCGCCGCGACGAGACGCCCTCGATCCGCTCCTCCAACGCCGGCGGCTGGCACTCCGCGCGCGACCTGCCCGAGTGGGGCGGCCCCGACGCCGACGAGGTCCTCGCCTTCGCGCGCTCGGCGGCGACGCAGCTCACCACCGACCGCTTCGGCAAGGCGGTGCGCCCGGCCTGGACGATGCAGGCCTGGGCCAACGTGAACGGCCCGGGCGAGAGCAACATCGCGCACTACCACGCCGGATCGTTCTGGTCCGGCACCTACTACGTCGACGACGGCGGCTGCGCGTCCGACCCCTCGCTCGGCGGCGAGTTCGAGATGATCGACCCGCGCGGCGCAGCCCCCGCGATGTACGCGCCCACCCTGCGCTTCGCCGGCGAGGATGGCCTGTCCGCCGGCAGCGGCGAGACCATCCAGCCGCGCCCCGGCCTGCTGGTGCTGTTCCCCTCCTGGCTCTCCCACCAGGTGCGCCCGTACCGCGGCACGGCGCTGCGCATCTCGCTCGCCTTCAACCTCGGCGTCTGATGGACGGCCCCGCGCGCGTCCTGCCCCGCCGCCACGCGGAGATCCTGGAGCGCGCCCGCGAGGCCGGCCGCGTCTCCGTCGACGAGCTGGCCGCGCGCTTCGCCGTCAGCCCGCAGACCATCCGCCGCGACCTCAACGAGCTGTGCGACGCGCGCAGCCTGACCCGCGTGCACGGCGGCGCGATGCTGGCCTCGGGCGTGCAGAACCTCGCCTACGACGCGCGCAAGCTGGTCTCGCTGCCCCACAAGCGCCTGATCGGCGCCGCCGCCGCGCGCCTGGTCGCCGACCACTCCTCGCTGTTCATCAACCTCGGCACCACGACGGAGGAGGTCGCCCGCGCGCTCGGCGGCCACGAGGGCCTGCTGGTGATCACCAACAACCTGCAGGTCGCGGCCGAGCTGCACCGCCACGCGGGCATCGAGGTGATCCTGGCCGGCGGCACGGTGCGCCGCAGCGACGGCGGCATCGTGGGCGCCGCCACCGTCGAGCACGTGCGCCAGTTCCGCACCGACCTCGCGGTGATCGGCATCTCCGCGATCGACCCGGATGGCACGCTGCTCGATTTCGACATCCGCGAGGTCCAGGTCAGCCAGGCGATCATCCGCAATGCGCGCCGGGTGATGCTGGTCAGCGACGGCAGCAAGTTCATGCGCTCAGCCCCGGTGCGCATCGCCCACCTGTCCGACATCGACGTGCTGGTGACCGACCGCCTGTCCGTGCCCGCCGCCGCCCTGTGCGAGACCAACGGCGTCGAGGTCGTCGAGGCCGGCGGCCCGACCGAGCCCGACGAGGTTTCGAGCGAAGGTTCGCCTTGACCGCTTGGCGGCGCGGATCTTTCGGCCTAGCGTTCGTTTCGTGAGGTGCCCCAGAAGCGCCCGCGAGGAAGCCACCCGCCCCATGAGCAACCCGAGCGTCCCCACGTCCCCTCTCGCCACATGACAGGGCCCGCGACATGACCCGGCCCGAGGACAGCGTGTTCGACATCGCCGTGATCGGCGGCGGCATCAACGGCTGCGGCATCGCCCGCGACGCCGTCGGCCGCGGCTGGTCGACCGTGCTGTTCGAGGCCAACGACCTGGCGTCCGCGACCTCGTCCGCGTCGACCAAGCTCGTCCACGGCGGCCTGCGCTACCTCGAGTACTACGAGTTCCGCCTGGTCCGCGAGGCGCTGATGGAGCGCGAGGTACTGTGGGCCATCGCACCCCACATCGTCTGGCCGCTGCGCTTCGTGCTGCCCCACCACAAGGGCCTGCGCCCCGCCTGGCTGCTGCGCCTCGGCCTGTTCCTCTACGACCACCTCGGCGGCCGCCGGCTGCTCCCCGCCACCCGCACCCGCCGCCTGCGCCACGACCCCGCCGGCCGCATGCTCAAGCCGGAGTACACGCTCGGCTTCGAGTACTCGGACTGCTGGGTCGAGGACTCGCGCATGGTCGTGCTCAACGCCCGCGACGCGGCCGAGCGCGGCGCCCTGATCGAGACCCGCACCCGCTGCACCTCCGCCTCCCGGGTCGACGGCGTGTGGGAGCTGACCGCGCAGCACGCCGGGGGCGAGCCGCAGGTTGTGCGCGCCCGCGCCCTGGTGAACGCCGCCGGCCCCTGGGTCGCGCAGGTGCTGCAGGGCGTGATCCGCTCCAACACCCCGGGCCGGGTGCGCATGGTCAAGGGCAGCCACATCGTGGTGCCCCGTCTCTACCCCGAGGACCACTGCTACATCTTCCAGAACGCCGACAACCGCATCTTCTTCGTGATCCCCTACGAGCAGGACTTCTGTCTGATCGGCACCACCGACCTCGACTACCAGGGCGACCCCGCCGACGTGCACGCCTCGCCGGAGGAGATCGCCTACCTGTGCCGCGGCGCCAGCGACTACCTCGCCACCCCCGTCACCCCCGACCAGGTCGTGTGGACCTACTCCGGCGTGCGCCCCCTCTACGACGACGGCGCCTCCAAGGCGCAGGCCGCCACCCGCGACTACACGCTGGAGCTGGACGCCCCCGACGGCGGCGCCGCACAGCTCTCCATCTTCGGCGGCAAGATCACCACCTACCGCCGCCTCGCCGAGGCCGCGCTGGAGAAGCTCGCCCCCCACCTGCCGAAGCCCACCGGCCTGCCCGCCGGCTGGACCGGCCGCCACGCGCTCCCCGGCGGCGACTTCCCCACCGACGGCTTCGAGCCCGCGCTTGCCGCCCTGTGCGCGCGCTTCCCGTTCCTGGCCGAGCACACCCTGCGCCGCCTCCTGCGCGCCTATGGCACCTGCGTCTCCGAGATCCTCGGCGACGCCACCTCCGCCGAGGCGCTCGGCCCGGTCGTCGCCGCCGACCTCACCGAGGCCGAGCTGCGCTACCTCGTGCGCCGCGAGTGGGCGCGGACCGCCGCCGACGTGGTGTGGCGCCGCAGCAAGCTCGGCCTGCGCATGGACCGCACGGAGATCGCCGCCGTCGACGCCGCCCTGGCCGTGATGACCGCGCGCGCGGAGGTGCCCGCGTGAGCCTGCAGCTCGACGGCATCGGCTTCGTGCGCGGCCCCGACACGCTGATCCGCGACGTCTCGCTCACCCTCTCGCGCGGCGCGCTGCACGTCCTGCTCGGCCCGACGCTGGCCGGCAAGACCACGCTGATGCGCCTGATGGCCGGGCTCGACGTGCCCACCAGCGGCCGCCTGCTGCTCGACGGCCGCGACATCACCGGCACCCCCGTGCGCCGCCGCTCCGTCGCCATGGTGTACCAGCAGTTCGTCAACTACCCGACGCTGAGCGTGTACGAGAACATCGCCTCGCCCCTGCGCGTCGCCGGCGTCGCCCGCGCCGAGATCGAATCCCGCGTCCGCCACGCGGCCAAGCTCCTCCGCCTGGAGCCGATGCTGTCGCGCATGCCCTCGCAGCTCTCCGGCGGCCAGCAGCAGCGCACCGCGATCGCGCGCGCCCTGGTCAAGCGCGCCGAGCTGGTGCTGCTCGACGAGCCGCTCGGCAACCTCGACTACAAGCTGCGCGAGGAGCTGCGCGAGGAGCTCCCCCGCCTGTTCGCCGAATCCGGCGCGATCCTCGTCTACGCCACCACCGAGCCCGCAGAGGCCCTGCTCCTCGGCGGCGAGACCGCGGCGCTCGCCGAGGGCCGCGTCGTGCAGTTCGGCCCCACCGCCGCGCTCTACCGCCGCCCCCGCACCCTGGAGGCCGCCCGCGCCTTCTCCGACCCCCCGCTCAACGAGCTGCCCCTCGACCGTCGCGGCGCCACCATGACGACTCCCCTCGGCCAGCATCCCGTGCCCGCCGGCCTGCGCGCCCTGCCAGACGGCGCCTACCGCCTGGGCTTCCGCGCCGACGCCGTCCTGCCGGGCCCGTCGCCGCCCGGCGGCCTCGGCTTCGACGGCACCGTTTCCGTCACCGAGATCAACGGCTCGGAGAGCTTCGTGCACGTGCAGACCCCGGCGGGAAGCTGGGTGTGCCTGATCCCCGGCGTGCACGGCCTGCTGCCCGGAGAGCCCGTCGCCATGCACGTCGACCTGGCCCGGGCCTTCGTGTTCGACGCCACGGGCGCTCTCGCCGCCACCCCCGAGATGGCGGAGGCCGTCTGATGGCCACGATCACGCTCGACGGCGTCGGCCACGCCTACGGCCCGGCGCGCACCGACGCCGACTACGCCCTCAAGCCGATCCGCCACGTCTGGCAGCAGGGCAGGGCGTACGCGCTGCTCGGCCCGTCCGGCTGCGGCAAGACCACGCTGCTCAACATCATCTCCGGCCTGGTGATCCCGTCCCACGGCCGCCTGCTGTTCGATGGCGCCGACGTCACCCGCCTGCCCACCGAGCGGCGCAACATCGCCCAGGTGTTCCAGTTCCCGGTGATCTACGACACCATGACCGTCGCGGAGAACCTCGGCTTCCCGCTGCGCAACCGCGGCGTCCCCCGCGCCGCCATCGCCTCGCGCGTGGCCGAGATCGCCGCCATGCTCGACCTCACGCCCGACCTCGACCGCCGCGCCCGCGGCCTGAGTGCGGACGCCAAGCAGAAGATCTCGCTCGGCCGCGGCCTGGTGCGCGCCGACGTCGCCGCCGTGCTGTTCGACGAGCCGCTGACCGTGATCGACCCCGCCCTGAAGTGGCAGCTGCGCTCCAAGCTCAAGGCCGTGCACCGCGCGCTCGACCTGCTGATGATCTACGTCACCCACGACCAGACCGAGGCGCTGACCTTCGCCGACGAGGTCGTGGTGATGAACGAGGGCCGCGTCCTGCAGATCGGCACGCCCGAGGCGCTGTTCGAGGCCCCCGCCCACACCTTCGTCGGCTACTTCATCGGCTCGCCCGGCATGAACCTGCTCCCCGCCACCGTCCGCGGCCGCGAGGCCCGGGTCGACGGCCACGCCATCCCGCTGGCCGCCGCCTACGCCCCCCTGCCGGACCAGGGCGTGCAGCTCGGCATCCGCCCCGACTTCGCCACCCTGTCGGCCAGCGACGGCCTGCCCGTGCAGGTGCAGCGCGTCGACGACCTCGGCCGCCGCCGCCTCGCCCGCGTCACGCTGGGCGCGCACAGGCTGGTCGCGACGATGCCCCCCGGCCTCTCTCTCGCCGGCAGCGAGGCCTTCGTCCGCCTCGACCCCGCCAGCCTGCACGTGTTCGCCGACGAACTGCGCGTGACCGGAGCGGCCGCATGAACGACAAGCCGATCAGCAACCGCGCCTGGCTTCTCGTCCTGCCAGTGATGGTGTTCGTGCTGTTCTCCTCGCTCATCCCGATGATGACCGTGGTGAACTACTCCGTGCAGGACTCCATGGGTCAGAACTCGTTCTTCTGGAACGGCGCCGGCTGGTTCCACGACCTGCTCACGCCCACGACCGACATCGGCGGCCGCTTCGCCGGGGCTCTCGTGCGCAACCTGCTGTTCTCCGCCGTCGTCCTGCTGATCGAGATCCCGCTCGGCATCCTCGTGGCGCTGTCCATCCCCAAGCAGGGCTGGGCCGTCGGCGCCGTCCTCGTCGCCATGGCACTGCCCATGCTGATCCCGTGGAACGTCGTCGGCACCATCTGGCAGATCTTCGCCCGCGCCGACATCGGCCTCATGGGCGCGGCCCTGACCGGCCTGCACATCCCGTTCAACGACACGCAGGACCCGCTGTCCGCCTGGTGCACCATCGTGGTGATGGACGTCTGGCACTGGACCTCGATGGTCGCCCTGCTGTGCTACGCCGGCCTCAAGGCGATCCCCGATGCCTACTACCAGGCCGCGCGCATCGACGGCGCCCGCCGCTGGTCGGTGTTTCGCAACATCGAGCTGCCCAAGCTGCGCCGCGTGCTGATCATCGCCGTGCTGCTGCGCTTCATGGAAAGCTTCATGATCTACACCGAGCCCTCCGTCGTCACCGGCGGCGGCCCGGGCGAGGCCACCAGCTTCCTCTCGCTGGACCTCGTCAAGATCGCCCTCGGCCAGGTCGACCTCGGCAACGCCGCCGCCCTCTCTCTCGTCTACAACCTGATCACGCTGACGGTCTGCTGGGTGTTCTTCACCACCATGACCCAGCTCGACGCCAGGGGCGACGCATGAGACCGCAAGCAAGCAAGGTCGAGGCTCTGCCTCGAACTCCGCCAAAGGCTTGCCTTTGGAATCCATTGCTTAAGAAAGGCAATCCAAAGGCCCAGCCTTTGGCGGGTCTGGGCAGAGCCCAGCCTTGCTTCCTCCCGAAGTGCGCCCCATGACCCGCCGCCTCGTCCTCGCCGCCTACCTGCTCGTCCTGGCCCTGCCGATCTACTGGCTCGTCAACATGAGCTTCAAGGACAACGAGGAGATCACCTCGTCGCTGACCTTCTGGCCGCACCACCCCACGCTCGCGCACTACGCGCACATCTTCACCGACCCCGCCTGGTACGGCGGCTTCGTCAACTCCCTGACCTATGTGTTCCTCAACACGGTGATCTCCGTCGGCGTCGCCCTGCCCGCCGCGTACGCGTTCAGCCGCTACCGCTTCCTCGGCGACAAGCACCTGTTCTTCTGGCTGCTGTCCAACCTGATGGCGCCCCCGGCCGTCTACGCGATGCCGTTCTTCAACCTCTACTCCGCGGTCGGCCTGTTCGACACGGTGTGGGCCGTGGCGCTGGCGCAGTGCCTGTTCAACGTGCCGCTTGCGGTGTGGATCCTGGAGGGCTTCATGTCCGGCGTGCCCCGCGAGATCGACGAGACCGCGGCGCTCGACGGCTACTCCTTCCCGCGCTTCTTCCTGCGCATCTTCATCCCGCTGATCGCCAACGGCATCGGCGTCGCCGCGTTCTTCTGCTTCATGTTCTCCTGGGTCGAGCAGCTGCTCGCCACCACGCTGACCACCGTCAACGCCAAGCCGTTCGTCGCGGTGATGACCCGCACCTACTCCGCGGCCGGCATGGACTGGGGCCTGCTGGCGGCGGCCGGCGTGCTGACGATGATCCCCGGCGCCATCGTCATCTGGTTCGTGCGCAACAACATCGCCAAGGGCTTCGCCCTGGGCCGGGTGTGAGCGCCATGGCAGGGCAGGGCGCCTTCGCCTGGATGGCCTGGACCTGGCAGACCGCGCTCTTCTTCGCGGCCATCGCCACGGCGCTGGTCGTGCTGACGCTGCTCGCGGCCTGGCGCCCGGAGAAGCCGCGCCGCGGCATCCTCGGCTTCCCGACCACGCGCGGCGACCGCTTCTTCGTCTCGCTGCTGGGCACGGCGTACATCTTCATCGCCTACATCCGCTTCGGCGGCGACACGCTGTGGCTCCCGGCCCTGGCCGCGCTGGCGTTCGCGGCGGCGATGTTCCGGCTGGCGTGAGCGGAACGGGAGGAAGGTTGGGCTCTGCCCAAACCCGCCAGGGGCGAGCCGCCCCTGGACCGGCCTTGCTTAAGGAATGCGTTCCAAGGGCGCAGCCTTTGGCGGAGTCCAGAGGCAGAGCCTCTGGCCTTCCTTGCCTGACAAGGCCAGCATCACATCCGCTGGCGCAACGACGTGCCTGAACCAGAAGAACGCCGCGAAGCGGCACTGCAGGGAGCGAGAGCCATGAAGAGACGCGAGGTCCTGATCGGGGCGGCTGCCGTCGGCGCCGGAGTCCTCATCAAGAGCGGCACCAGCCACGCGCAGCAGGTCGACGCCGCCAAGCGCTGGATCGACACCGAGTTCCAGCCGTCCACGCTCTCCAAGGACGAGCAGATGGCCGAGATGGAGTGGCTCATCAAGGCCGCGAAGCCCTTCGCCGGCATGCAGCTCAACACCGTCTCCGAGATCCTCAAGGTCCACGACTACGAGTCCAAGACGCTCACCCGCGCCTTCGCCGAGATCACCGGCCTCAAGGTCAACCACGACCTGATGGACGAGGGCCTGCTCGTCGACAAGATCGAGGTCGAGATGCAGTCGGGACGCCCGGTCTACGACTTCTGGATGAACGACTCCGACTTCATCGGCACCCACCCGCGCTACGGCGACATCGTCGGCGGCTCGCTGACCGACTTCATGGCCAACGAGGGCAAGGACGTCACCAGCCCGACGCTCGACCTGCCCGACTTCATGGGCCTGTCGTTCGGCACCTTCACCGACGGCAAGCTGTACCAGCTCCCCGACCAGCAGTTCGCCAACCTCTACTGGTTCCGCCAGGACTGGTTCTCGCGCCCCGACCTCAAGGCCGCGTTCAAAAAGCAGTTCGGCTACGACCTCGGCGTGCCGGTGAACTGGTCGGCGTACGAGGACATCGCCGACTTCTTCACCAACACGGTCAAGGAGATCGACGGCGTGCGCGTCTACGGCCACATGGACTACGGCAAGAAGGACCCATCCCTCGGCTGGCGCTTCACCGACGCCTGGCTGTCCATGGCCGGCGCCGGCGACCGCGGCCTGCCCAACGGCCGCCCCGTCGACGAGTGGGGCATCCGCATGGAGGACGGCATCCCCCGCGGCTCCTCCATCACCCGCGGCGGCGACGCCAACGGCCCGGCCGCCGTCTACGCGCTCACCAAGTACGTCGAGTGGCTGAAGAAGTACGCGCCCCCCGAGGCCGCCGGCATGGACTTCCTCGAATCCGGCCCGGTCCCCGGCCAGGGCCACATCGCCCAGCAGATCTTCTGGTACAGCGCCTTCACCGACAGCCTGACCAAGCCCGGCCTGCCGGTGATGAACGCCGACGGCACGCCGAAGTGGCGCATGGCGCCCAGCCCGCACGGCCCCTACTGGAAGGAGGGCATGAAGCTCGGCTACCAGGACTGCGGCTGCTGGACGATGCTGAAATACGCGCCGATCGAGCGCACCAAGGCCGGCTGGCTCTACGCCCAGTTCTGCACCTCCAAGACCGTGACCCTGAAGAAGGCGCTGGTCTCGCTGCACCTGATCCGCGAGAGCGACGTCTGGTCGCAGGCGCTCACCGACATCGCCCCCAAGCTGGGCGGCCTGGTCGAGTTCTACCGCAGTCCCGCGCGGAAGCAGTGGACGCCCACCGGCGTCAACGTCCCCGACTACGGCAAGATGGCCCAGGTCTGGTGGCAGAACGTGTCCAACGCGATCTCCGGCTCGGTGACGCCGCAGCAGGCGATGGACGGCCTGGCGCGCGACCAGGACGCGATCATGACGCGCCTGCAGCGCTCCGGCGTGCAGGGCAAGCTGGGCCCGGTGATGAACGAGGAGCGCGACCCCGAGTACTGGTACGCCAAGGCCGAGAAGGACGGCAACCTCGCCCCCCAGCGCAAGCTCGCCAACGAGAAGCCGCAGGGCGAGACCGTGGACTACGACGAGCTGCTCAAGACCTGGGCCGCGACGCCGCCCCCCAAGCGCGGCTGATGCGCGCACACGACCCGCGCACGGCGCGTTCCCCCGAGGGGGGACGCGCCACCCGCCCCGCCCGGGGCCACGCGGCGTGAGCGGCCACGTCCTCGCCATCGACCAGGGCACCACCTCCACCCGCTCGATGGTCTTCGGCCCCGGCCTGGAGGTCGTCGCCACCGTCCAGCGCGAGTTCGCCCAGTCCTACCCCCACCCCGGCTGGGTCGAGCACGACCCCGAGCTGCTGTGGTCCACCACGCTCGACACCGCGCGCGAGGCCCTCTCGCGCGCCGGCCTGGACGGCACTGGCCTCGCCGGCATCGGCGTCACCAACCAGCGCGAGACCGCCGTCGTCTGGGACCGCGAGACCGGGCGCGCCATCCACAACGCCATCGTCTGGCAGGACCGCCGCACCGCCCCCGCCTGCGCCGCCCTGGAGGCCGAGGGCCACGGCCCCCGCGTCGCCGCCATCACCGGCCTGCGCCTCGACCCGTACTTCTCGGCCACCAAGATCGGCTGGATCCTCGACCACGTCCCCGGCGCCCGCGCCCGTGCCGAGGCGGGACAGCTCGCCTTCGGCACCGTCGACAGCTTCCTGCTCTGGCGCCTGACCGGGGGCGCCGTGCACGCCACCGACGCCACCAACGCCTCGCGCACCCTGCTGTGCGACATCGCCACCGGCGCCTGGCACGACGACATGCTCGCCCTGTTCCGGATCCCCCGCGCCATGCTCCCCGGGATCCGCGACAGCGCCGGCCCCTTCGGCACCACCTCCCTGTTCGGCGGCCAGGTCGCCATCCGCGGCATCGCCGGCGACCAGCAGGCCTCGCTGATCGGCCAGGCCTGCCTCGCCCCCGGCATGGTCAAGGCCACCTTCGGCACCGGCGCCTTCGTGCTGCTCAACGTCGGCGACACGCCCGTCCCCTCCACCCACCGCATGCTCTCCACCATCGCCTGGCAGCGCCGCGGCCGCCGCGCCTACGCCCTGGAGGGCTCGATCTTCTCCGCCGGCGCCGGCGTGCAGTGGCTCCGCGACGGCCTCGGCCTCCTGGAGCACGCCTCGGAGACCGGCGACCTCGCCGCCAGCGCCGACCCCGCCCAGGACGTCTACCTCGTCCCCGCCTTCACCGGCCTCGGCGCCCCGCACTGGAACAGCGAGGCCCGCGCCACCCTCACCGGCCTGACCCGCGGTACCACCCGCCGCGAACTGGCCCGCGCCGTGCTCGAGGGCGTCGCCTACCAGACCCGCGACCTGCTCGACGCCATGCTCGGCGACGCCGGCCATGCGGGCGAGGTCGTCCTGCGCGTCGACGGCGGCCTGACCGCGAGCGACTGGGCCATGCAGTTCCTCGCCGACATGCTCGGCGTCGGGGTCGACCGCCCGCAGTGCCTGGAGACCACCGCCCTCGGCGCCGGCTACCTCGCCGGCCTCGACGCCGGCCTCTACCCGGAGCCCGAAATGTTCCAGCAGCGCTGGGCCCTGGAGCGCAACTTCACCCCGGCGATGGACGAGACACTCCGCGCCCGCAAGTACGCCGGCTGGCAGAAGGCCGTCGCCCAGACGCTGCACAGCCCGTAAGCAAGACTGGGCCCTGCCCAGACCCGCCAGGGCGAGCCGCCCTGGACCGGCGTCTTTTAAGTCCAGGTTTCCAAAGGCGAGCCTTTGGCGGAGTTTGAGGCAGAGCCTCAAC
>CAXSER010000054.1:0-11029 GCA_964236315.1 uncultured Acetobacteraceae bacterium
CTCGACGCCGCCGCACTGCCCGCCCTGCTGGCCGAGTGCGACGCGGTGCCGCTTGCGCGCGACCACGGCGGCCGCGAGGCGCTGGGTCGCCAGCCGGCTGGCACGACCTGGGACGGTGACGGCCGCGTCGCCGTCCCAGGCGCGGCCTGGCGCGCGGCGCTGGCGGCGGTGCCTGACGCGCTGGCGCACTCCCTCGCCGCCGCGCCCGACAGCTTCGGCCTGACCGCAGAGGAGATCGCCGCCGCGCTGCCGGAACCGCTGCGCCCGCTGGCCGCGGCGGCGCTACGCACCCTGACCTCGGACGGCACCCTGCAGCGCTTCGGCCGCCTGCTGCGCATTCCCGGCCACGAGGCCAGGCTGCTGCCGGAGGACGAGGCGGCCTGGGTGGCCGTCGCCGCCGCGCTGCGCACCGCCGGCCTCGATCCGCCGCGGGTGGCGCTCCTGGCCGAGTGCCTGGCGATGGAGGAGGCCGAGCTGCGGCCGCTCCTGGCCACGCTGGCGCGGTTCGGCCGGCTGCGCGCGGTCTCTGCGCAGTATTTCGTGCTGCCGGAGGTGCTCGACGGCCTGGCCGCGCGCGCCGCCGCCACGGCCGGCGAGGCAGGGCTGCTCACCGTGGGCCCGTTCCGCACCGCGACCGGCATCGGCCGCAACGCCACGATGCCGGTGCTGGAGTTCTTCGACCGCGTGGGCTTCACCCGCCGCGTGCCGGAGGGCCGCCGGCTCGCGCAGGCCTGGCCGGCATGAGGCGCGCCGCGCTCGTCGCGGCCGCTGCCGCCGCGTGCCTCCTGCCCTGTGCCCATGCGCGGGCGCAGGACGCCGGCGCTCCCGTGGCGCAGCAGGTCCGCCAGGGCGCCGACGACGTGACCGACAGCGCCGGGCAGCGCCACGACAAGAGCGTCTACACCCTGTTCGACCCCACACCCGACGACCAGATGCGCCCGTTCAGCCCCGACCGGCCCGGGAAGTCGCACAGCCCGCTGACCGTGGACGCCGGGCACTTCCAGTTCGAAAGCGACGCCTGGAACTACAGCTTCGACCGCTGGTCCCCGACCGCGACCACCTCGCGCGCCACCGTCATCGGCGCCCCCAATCTCAAGCTCGGCCTCACCAACCGGGTCGAGTTCGACGTCGAAACCACCCTCTACAACAGCGACTCCATGCGCAGCGCGGCCAGCGGCGTGCAGCGCGCCCGCGGCGCCGGCGACCTGCTGCTCGGCGGCAAGGTCAACCTGTTCGGCAACGACGGCGGCGACCAGGCCCTCGGCCTCCTCGGCTTCGTCAAGGTGCCCACCGCGGCACCCGGCGTGGGCAACGGCACGACGGAGTTCTTCCTCAACATGCCCTTCGTCACCGCCCTGCCGCGCAAGGTCTCGCTGACGATCGAGCCGTCGTTCAACCTGGTGCGCAACCTGAACAAGCCCGGCTACCAGGGCGATCCGCAGGTCATCCTCAACGTGAGCCGGCCCGTTCTCGTCCCCTCGGTCACGGCCTCGCTCGGGCTGGCGCTGGACTTCCCGGCGGACCACAACGTCGGGACCCGCCACACGCTCGGCCCGGCGCTGCAGTGGCTGGTGACGCCCGCCCTGCAGCTCGACGCCGGCCTCTACGTCGGCGTCTCCAAGGCGGCCCCGGACTACAACCCCTACGTGGGCATCGCCTTCCGCTACTGAGGCCGGGGAGGCCAAGCAAGCAAGGCCGGGCTCTGCCCGGACCCGCCACCGGAGGGAGCCGCCCCTGGACCGGCCTTCCTAAGTCCCGGCCTTCCTAAGTAGAGCCAGTCCAGGGCGGCTCGCCCTGGCGGAGCTCGAGGCAGAGCCTCGACCTTGCGTCCTGCTCGCCCTCAGGCCGACGCCTGCGGGTCCACGCCGAACAGCGTCAGGTGGCTGCCGTCGCCGAACAGGATGGTTGTGCCCCAGGCCCCGTGCGTGGTCTGAACCGGCGGCACGGCGCCGGGGCCGCCGTAGAAGGCGTGGTCGACGCCCGCCTTGAAGCCGACCACGTCGATCTCCCCGCCCAGGCCGTACGGGGTGTCGATGTTGTCCGCGCCGCTGCCCGCGAACACCGTCAGGGCGCCGCTGCCGCCGACGATGGTGGCGGCTCCCTGCCCGGCCACGACCACCTGCTGCCCCGCGCCCCCGGCGACGAGGTTGCCCGCGGCCTGCGGCGCGCAGAACAGCGCGTCGCCCGTGCCGCCGCCGACCAGCGTGGTGTTGCCCGCGCCCGCGACCAGGATGGAGTCGCCGCCCTGCCCGGCCTCGAACACCCCGCCGCCGGTGCCGCCGAACAGGGTCGAGGAGCCGGTGCCGCCGCGCACCGTGTCCGACCCGTAGCCGCCCACCACGACCAGCCCGCCGCTGCCGCCCAGCACCGACACGCTCGGCCCGGCGGCGTACAGGGTGGCGGTGCCGCCGCCCGCCTGCACCGTGTCGCTGCCGCCGCTGGTCAGCACCCCGGAGTCGAGGCGGAGCAGGCTGGCGGTACCGGGCGCGGTGGTGCTGCCGGGAGCGGCGGTCGCGAAGCGGTCGGCCGCCTGCCAGCCGCCGATCTGCGCCACCAGGCCCGCCGTGATCCCGGTGGCGTAGTCGCTGGTGGAGACGGTGCCGATGATCGCCGTCTGCCCCCCGGCGCCGGTGACCCAGATCGGGCCGCCGCTGCTGCCGGGGCCGAGCTGGATCGTGCCGCTCAATGCCGTGTAGCCAGGCACCTGCGTCACGCTGCCGCTCCCCGTGGCCTCGGGCCCGACACCGCCGGGAAAGCCCGCGATGCTGACGGCGGCCGAGGGGATGTCCGGCAGCAGTCCGAACACCGGCCCGCTGGTCAGCGGCGTGCCGAAGTCGATCAGCGCGATGTCGGACTGCGTGGTGGCGATGGTCTCCTCGTTGTTGGCGTCCGCGATCTGGTTGGTGTGGATCGCCGCCGCGTAGACGCCGGATTGCACCTCCATCTCCGCGCCGAGCGAGGTGTACTGCGGCACCCCGAACGGGATCGCCACCACGCTGATCGCCTGCCCGAGCCCCTGCCGCCAGACGCCATGGGCCGCGGTCAGCACCTCGGTCGGCGAGATCAGTGCCCCGGAGAACCGCACCCGCGACCCGTCGGAAAACGTGGCAACCAGTCCCACGACGGCGTCGTAGGGAGCGACATCACCCGGGCTGGTCGTCTGCGTGGCGCTCAATTCTCAGGGTTCCGTCTCATGGATCGGCACACGGGCAACAAGCCTGGGATGCGCCAGCCTTCCTGATGTGTCAACAAGCCAGGATCTTCCCACGCCCGGACCGGCCGATGGCTGGAAGCCTTCGAGACCCAACCTTGCGGCCGGAGAGATCCGGAATGCCCGGTTCGCCGCGACGTCCGAGGCAGGACTTCGGTGCTGCATGCCGCCCGCGCCCATCCAGGCGCCGCCAGCGGCACGAGGTCGCGTCACCCTCAGGCCGGCAGCGCCGCCGCGTCGCGACGACCCGGGCCCTGCAACCCCTGCCCATATGGGCACAGGTCCAGCAGCGGACAGCGCCCGCACGCCGGGTCGCGCGGAAAACAGCAGCGCTGCCCGTGCAGCATCAGCACCTCGTGGTTGTCGTACACCTGCTGCGCGTCCCACTCCGGCGGAAGCTGTGCCGCCAGCACCCGGTGCGAAGGCCCCACGGCCAGCCCCGGCGGGATCAGCCCGGTGCGCGCGGCGACGCGATGGTGGTGGCTGTCCACCGGCAACGCGGCACGGCGCAGCACGCTGAAGCTGAGCACCGCGGCGCTGGTCTTGGGCCCGACGCCGGGCAGCCGTTCCAGCCACGCCCGCGCCTCCTCCACCGCCATGTCGGCCAGGAAGTCGAGCGACAGCGCGCCGCGCTCCGCCTGCACCGCGCGCAGCACCGCCTGGATGCGCGGCGCCTTCTGCTCGGGCCAGGTCACGCGCGCGATCACCGCCTCGACCTCCGCCGTGGGCGCCGCGACCACGTCGGCCCAGTCCGGGAAGCGCGCCCGCAGCGCCTTGAAGGCCGCGCCGCTGTCGGCATTGCGCGTGCGATGCGAGAGCAGCGAGCTGACCAGCTCGCTCATCGGATCGAGGTCGTGGAAGTAGGCGATCGGACAGCCGTACACGCGGCACAGCCGGCCGTGGATCTCCAGCGCCTTGTCGATCAGTTCCATGCACGCGCAACGCCAGGCACGCGGCACGGTTCAAGGCGGGCAGCCCGGGACGACCTCCGCCCCGACCCGCCGCAAGCCCCGAGGCCGGACACGGCGGCAGCACGACCCGTTCCGGCGGCAGTCATGCCGCCGCCGGCGCGGGCTGGTCCTGCGTGCCGCCCGCCTCCTCGCCGCCCGCCTCCTCGCCGCCCGCCTTCTCCCCACCTGGGGGAGCGCCGGCCGCCAGCCGCTGCGCGGCCTGCAGGTCGGGCTTGCCCGACCCCAGCAGCGGCAGTCGCTCCACCACGCGCAGCTCGGCAGGCAGCAGCAGATCGGAGGCGCCGACGGCCCGGGCATGCGCGTGCAGCGCGCTCCGGGTGGCATCGGCGCGCTCGGTCAGCAGCACGACGCGCTCGCCCTTGCGGGGGTCGGGAAGCGCCACCGCGACCGACAGCGACTCCGGCCAGACGCCGGTGGCGAGGTCCTCGACGGCGGCGAGCGACACCATCTCGCCGCCCGGCTTGGCGATGCGCGAGGCGCGCCCGACGATGGCGAGATGGCCGTCGTCGCCCACCGACACGATGTCGCCGGTGTCGTACCAGCCGTCCGGCGGCGGCTGCAGCGCGCCGGGCCGGTCCGCCAGCAGGTAGCCGGCCATGACGTTGGGCCCCGAGACCGACAGCCGCCCCGCGTCCGGCAGGCCGTCCACGGGCGCGAGCCGCCAGGCCATGCCGGGCAGCAGCCGGCCGACGGTCCCCGAGCGGTTCGACATCGGGGTGTTCAGCGCCAGCACCGGCGCGCACTCGGTCGCGCCGTAGCCCTCCAGGATGCGCAGGCCGAAGCGCTCCATCCACAGGTCGCGCACCGCAGGCTGCACCCGCTCTGCCCCCGCCACCACCAGGCGCAGCGAGCAGAAGGCCGTCGCCTGCGCGCGCCGGGCATAGCCGCGCAGGAAGGTGTTGGTGCCGAACAGCGCCGTGGCGTTCCAGCCGTAGGCGACCTGCGGGATGACGGCGTAGTGCAGCGGCGAGGGGTACAGGAAGGCGGGGATGCCGGAGGTGACGGGCAGCAGGAAGCCGCCGGTCAGCCCGAAGGCGTGGAACATCGGCAGGGTGTTGAGCACGCGGTCCGCCCGCCCGAAGCCGATCCGCCCGCCCACCTGCGCGACGTTGGCGAGCAGGTTGCGGTGCGTGAGCACCACGCCCTTCGGCGTGCCCGAGGAGCCGGAGGTGAACATCACCACCGCCCGGTCCGCGGCGTCGCGCGCCACGCGCGGGCGGGTGGCGAGCAGGCTGGCCCGCAGCAGCGCCCGCAGCCTGCGGACAGGGGTCACGCCGGCGCGCAGGTCCTCGAGGAACACCACCCGCACCTGCCCCTCGAGCCCGGCCAGCACCGGCGCCAGGCGGGCCTTGTCGACGAAGGCGCGCGAGGTGACGACCACCCCGACCTCGGCGGCGACGACGGCGGCGCGCAGGCTCGCGAGCCCCGCCGTGGCGTTGAGCATGGCGGGCACCCGCCCCCACGACGACAACCCGAGCAGGCAGAGCGCCGTGGCGTTGGCGGTGGGCAGCAGCAGGCCCACCGCCTCGCCCGGGGCCGTGCCCTGCGACAGGGCCTGCCCCAGCACGTCGGCCCCGGCCAGCAGCCGGCGGTAGGACAGCGGCCCCGCGACCGGGTCCTGCACCGCCAGCCGCCCCAGGCCGTGGTTCCTGGCCGCGTGCGCGACGGCCTGGAACAGCGTCTGGTCGCAGGGCGTAGTCAGGTACACCGCCTCCTCCATGACGTCGCGCAGGCAGGCGGTCAGCGCCTCGCGGCGGGCCTTGCCGACGACGCCGGCCGGGGCGTGCAGGTGCCGGGGCGGCAGCACCGTGACCGTGACCGCCGGGAACAGGGCGCGCCGGGTCTGCGCCGCGCCCAGGCGGCTGAACACAGTGCGCTCCAGGCCCTGCAGGCGGACCGGCACGACCGCGACGCCGGCCCGGTCGGCGATGCTGGCCGCGCCGTGCTGCACCTCCATCAGGGAGCCGGTGACGGTGATGCGCCCTTCCGGGAACAGCACGAGCTGCGCGCCCCGCTCGATCGCCTGCACCATCGTGCGCACCACGTAGGGGCTGCCCGACTCCACCGGCAGCGCGGTCACCAGCCGCAGCAGCGGGCGGACCCACCAGCGCCGGGCGACCTGCGCGTCGATGGCGAACAGCGGCGGCTGCTCCATGACCGCGAACAGCGCCGTGGCGTCGAGCCAGCTCACGTGGTTGGGCGCGACCAGCGCCGGCTGGCCGGCGCGGGGCAGGTGCTCGGCGCCGTGCAGCCTGATGCGGAACAGGACGCGGAACAGCAGCCACGCCGCCTCGCCGAGCGGGTTCTCGGGAAGACGGAGGAGCATCACCGGCCCGGCGGCCAGGCCGAGCAGGCCGGTGACGCCGAGCAGGAGGGGCGCGCCCAGCCCCGCCATCTGGGCAGCGACCAGGAGCGTGGCGGTGACGACCATCGACAGCGCGGCCAGGACGTTGACGCCGGCCACGCTGCGCGAGCGCCGCTGCGGCGGCGAGAAGGCCTGGATGGCGGCCAGCGTCGGCACGGCGAGCAGGCCGCCGCCCAGCGCCGCCATGAACAGGTCCGCGCCCGCATGGATCGCACGGGCGCGGCCGGGACCCTGCGCGAGGGCGCCCGGTGTCGTGTGGCCGTGGGTGGCGAGCCAGAGGTCGACCAGCGCCAGGCCGAACACCAGGCTGCCCAGGCCGGCCGGGAGCAGCACCGTCCTCGCGCCCGACAGGAACGAGGCCAGGCCGGAGCCGCAGGCGATGCCCACGGCGAACAGGCAGAGGAACACGGTGTCCATCGCCGCCCCGCCGCCCAGCGCGTCGCGCACCAGGCCCGGCAGCAGCGAGATCACGACGCTGCCGGTGGCCCAGAACCAGGCGTTGGCCAGCGCTGCCTTGCGGATCCGGAGATCCGCCCGCAGGCCGCGCAGCAGGTCCAGCGTGGAGGCCAGGATGTCGGCCTGCACGTGCAGCGCCGGGTTGGCCGTGGTCGGGGGCACGAGGGCGGCCACGCCCCAGGACAGGGTGGCGGTGGCGAGCACGACCAGCCCCACCGCGACCGGCCGGCCGCCGGCCCCGACCAGCAGCCCGGAGGCCACGGTGCCGGCCAGGATGGCCGCGAAGGTCGCGCCCTCCACGAGGGCGTTGGCCGCGGTCAGCCGCGCGCGGGGCAGCTGGTCGGGCAGGATGCCGTACTTCACCGGGCCGAACAGCGACGCGACCACGCCGGAGGCGACCAGGCCCGCGAACAGCACCTGCAGCGAGCCGGTGGCCAGGCCCAGGGTGGCGAGTGCCGCGATCACGACCTCGGCGAGCTTCAGGCGCCGGATCAGCCGTGCCTTGTCCATCCGGTCCGCCAGCTGCCCGCCGAGCCCGGACAGCAGGACGGAGGGCAGCACGAAGGCGCCGGAGGCCGCGGCGACGATCCAGCCCGGGGCCGCGCCCTGCGACCAGACGACCAGCAGGCCGAGGGCATTGCGCAGGAAGTTGTCGCCGAACGCCGAGAGGAACTGGCAGGCGAACAGCGGCGCGAAGCGGCGCTCCGCGAGCAGGGGGCGGCTCATCGGGCGGTCTCCGCCGCGCCCGCGCTGTCCGCCTCGTGGCGGTCGCGCAGGGTCTTGGTCAGCGAGACCGAGGCGTGCACCAGGAAGAGCGCCGCCATCGCCAGGTAGCCGCGCTCCCACAGGCCCAGCGGCAGGTAGGCGATGCCGAGCGCGGCCATGGTGGCCGCCACGCAGAAGGAAGCGTAGCTGAAGGCGATCCAGGCGGGAGTGTGGGCGTCGCGGCGAGGCATTCGGTCCTCCTGTGAACAACGTTCACAAGAACCTAGCTTGTGTGAACATGGTTCACAAGCATAATCTGCGGCAGCCTGCAGGGAGCGAATGACGGCGTGGACAGCACGGGCGTGGCGGAACGGCGCGAGGCGCTGCGCGAGGCGGTCCTGGCCGCCGCGGAGGCACGGGTGGCGGTGTCCGGCCTCGCCGCCCTCGGCGTGCGCGAGATCGCCCGGGAGGCGGGATGCTCCCTGGGCATGGTCTACAAGCTGTTCGCGAGCCACGACGAGCTGGTGCTCGCGGTCAACGCCCGCACCCTGCTCGCCCTCGGCAGCGCCATCGCCGCCAGCCTGCAGGGCGCGGAGGACCCGCCCGAGGCGCTGTGCCGCATGGCGGAGGGCTACCTCGACTACGCCGTCGCCAACACGCCGCGCTGGGACGCGCTGTTCGCCCACCGCATGGCGGGCGGGGCGCCCCTGCCGGACTGGTACGCCTCGCTGCGCGACGAGATGTTCGCCAGCCTCGCCGGGATGATCGACGCCGTCGCCCCCGCCGCCGCCGCGCTGCCGGGCGACTTCACCCGAACGCTGTTCTCCGCCGTGCACGGCATCGTGGCGCTGGGCCTGCAGGAGAAGGTGGGCGCGATGTCGCCCGCCACGCTGCGGGCCGAGCTGCGCGGCCTGATCCTGGTGATCGCCCGCGGCGTCGCGCCCCGGCCATGACGCGCGGGACGCCCTGTCTCCTGGCGCCCAACCCTGTGGCGAGGCGGCCCAGGCCGGCGCTGTCGCCGCCCGCGCCGCCTCCAGGGCTGGCGTCCGCCTTTCCTCTCGACATGGCCCCCGGGATGAATCCAGAACGAAGCCAGGAACCGGAGACCTGACCCCGATGCCAAGCTCTGTTGCCGGAACGGCGCCCCTGTCCCCCACTCCGGCCGCCCGCGCGGCACCTGCGCGCGCGGAGACGACCATGGCCCTTGCCGCCCTGGGCATCGTCTACGGCGACCTCGGCACCAGCCCGCTCTACACCTACCAGACCATCGTGGGCGCGGTCGGCGGCCATCCCAGCGCCGCCGACGCCCTGGGCCTGCTCTCGCTCGTGATCTGGGCGCTGATCGTCACAGTGTCGGTGAAGTACTGCCTCGTCGTCATGCGCGCCGACAACCACGGCGAGGGCGGCATCCTGGCGCTGATGTCGCTCATCTCGGGCAGGGCCGGCCGGACGGCGGCCGCGCTCACCGCGATGGGCCTGTTCGGCGCCGCCCTCATCTACGGCGACGGCATCATCACCCCGGCCATCTCCGTGCTCAGCGCCCTGGAGGGCGTGAACGTCGTCACCACGGCGCTCAAGCCGTTCGTGCTGCCCGCGGCCCTGGTCATCCTGGTGGCGCTGTTCGCCCTGCAGACCTACGGCACCGCCCGCATCGGCCGGGTCTTCGGCCCGATCATGCTCGTCTGGTTCGCGGTCATCGCCCTGCTCGGCATCTGCGGCATCGTGCGGCGCCCCGACGTCGTGCTGGCCGTCGACCCGAGCCACGCCATCGGCTTCCTCCTGCGCCACGGACTGGCCAGCCTTGTCGTGCTCGGCGGCGTGTTCCTGGCCATCACCGGCGGCGAGGCGCTGTACGCCGACATGGGCCACATCGGCCGCGCGCCGATCCGCCTCGCCTGGTTCGTCCTGGTGCTTCCCGCCCTGCTGCTGAGCTACGCCGGGCAGACCGCGCTGCTGCTCGACAACCCCGGCCTCGACGGCAACCCGTTCTTCAGGCTGGCGCCGGACTGGGCGATCATCCCTCTGGTGGTCCTGGCGACCGTGGCCACCATCATCGCCAGCCAGGCGATCATCACCGGCGCGTTCTCCCTGACGCGGCAGGCCATGCAGCTCGGCTGGTTCCCCGGGCTGGTGATCCGCCAGACCTCGGACGAGGAGTACGGCCAGATCTACGTGCCCCTGGTGAACTGGGCCATGATGATCTGCACCCTGGCGCTGACCTTCGGCTTCGGCAGCTCGGACCGACTCGCCGGCGCCTACGGCACGGCGGTCTCGACGACGATGCTGCTGACCACCGCGCTGCTCTACAACGTCATGCGCGACGTGTGGCGCTGGTCGCTGCCGCTGGCGCTGGGCGTGAGCGGCCTGTTCGTGGTCATCGACATCGTCTTCTTCGCGGCCAACATGCTCAAGCTGCTGGAAGGCGGCTGGATCCCGCTGCTGCTCGGCGCGCTGATCTTCGCGGCCATGACGACCTGGAAGCGCGGCATCGACGCGCTCCGGAAGCGGCTCGTCCAGGGCGAGGAGACGCCGGAACAGTTCCTGGCCCGGCTCGAGGAAGGGCAGATCCCGCGCGTCCCGGGCACCGCGGTGTTCCTGAGCCGCACCGGCGCCCTGGTGCCCCCGGTGCTCGTCCGCCACGTCGCCCAGTTCAAGGCGGTGCAGGAGACGGTCGTCGGGCTGACGATCGGCTTCGAGGAGGTGCCGCGGGTGGCGCAGTCGGAGAGGGCGCGGGTCAGCGAGGTCGCCGCGGGGCTGTGGCACGTGACGGTGCGCTACGGGTTCGTGGAGATCCCCGACCTCGCCAAGGCGCTCGCCGCGGCCAGGGACCACGGCTGCCCGCTCGACCTCGACGACGCCATCTACTTCGCGGCCCACGACGAGGTGGTCCGCAGCGAGAGCCACCCGCGCCTGTCGCCCTGGCGCCGCCTGCTGTTCGCGTTCATGTACCGCAACGCGGTGCGTGCGCCCGACCGCTTCGACCTGCCCTCCGACCGGTTCCTGGAGATCGCCCGGCAGGTCGCGCTGTAGGAAGCGACCCGCCCGGTGCCGCCGCCCTCCGCGCGGATCGCATCGGCTGCGCTCCCTCGCGAGAGCATGACTTCGCCGACCAATCCCGCCGTCAGGCAGCCCGCGCCACGGTCGCGCCGGGCTCGTCGCGGACACAAGGAGGCATGATCGTGCCGGAAATCATCGGGACGGGAAGGGGCGTGCGCCGTGGCGCCAGTCCGGCCCTGGAGGTGCTGGCGACCTTCGCGCGGCTGGGCGTGACCAGCTTCGGCGGTCCCGTCGCGCACCTCGGCTACTTCCGCGCCGAGATCG
>CAXSER010000055.1:0-10967 GCA_964236315.1 uncultured Acetobacteraceae bacterium
CGCCCACCTGCCCCGCCGCCGCCCAGTCCACCGCCGCGACACCGCCCGGCGGCGCCTCGTGCCACGGCAGGTGCACGCGCACTGTCGTGCCCTCCCCCGGCGCCGATTCCACCGCCACGAAGCCGCCCGCCGCGCGCACCAGCGCGCGCACGCCGGCCAGCCCCAGCCCGGTGCCGCCCTGGCCGGCGCGCGTGGTGAAGAACGGCTCGAACAGCCGCGCCAAGACCTCCGGCGACATCCCGACGCCGGTGTCGCGCACCGCCACCACGACATGACGGCCCGGCGTCACGGCCTCGCCGACCCGCGCCACCGCCTGCCCCACCTCGCGCTCGCCCGTGGAGACCACCAGCGTGCCCCCAGACGGCATGGCGTGACGCGCGTTCAGCACGAGGTTCGTCACCACCCGGTCGAGATCCACCGGATCGATCGCCACCGCCGCCCCCGCCGCCCCCGGCACCAGGCTCAACGCGACCCCGCCGCCAACCAGCCGCCGCAGCGGCGCCTCCATGGCAAGCAGCGCCGCATCGACGCCGAACGCCGCCGGCCGCGCCCCGGACGCCGCGCCGTCGAGCAGCCGCCGCACCAGCCCGGCGGCACGCCGCGCCGCATCCCCGATCACCGAGAAATCCTCGCGCGCCGCCTCGTCCAGACCCGGCCGGGCCAGCGCCTCCGCCACCGTGGCCGCCACCACCGCCAGCAGGTTGTTGACGTCGTGCGCGACCCCGGCCTCGCGCAACCCGACGCCCCGAACCGCCGCCCCGACCGGACCCAGCGCGTCCGCCGCCGACCCGTCCCCGCTCACGCGGCCGCGCGCCGGCCGAGCCGCCAGACGTAGGCGACGATCTCGGCGACCGCCTGGAAGTGCTCGGCGGGGATCTCCGCCTCCAGCTCGACACGATAGAGGGCGCGCGCCAGCGGCGGGCTGGCCACCAGCGGGATCCTGTGCTCGCGCGCCGCCTCTCGGATGCGCGCGGCCACCTCGTCGACACCCTTGGCGACCACCCTCGGCGCTCCCCTGCCGCCACGCTCGTAGGCCAGCGCCACAGCGTAGTGCGTGGGGTTGGTCACCACCACCGTCGCCGTGGGGATCGCGGCCATCATGCGCTGCCTGGACCGCGCGCGCTGCAGCTGGCGGCGGCGCCCCTTGACGTGCGGATCGCCCTCGGACTCCTTGTGCTCGTCGCGCTGCTCCTGCTTGCTCATCCGCAACGACCTGGTGTGCTGGTAGCGCACCCACAGCACGTCCAGCGCCACGATCCCGCCCTGCGCCGCCAGCAGCATGACCAGGATGTGCAGCACCGCGCGCAGCAGCCGGTCGGCCAGCAGCGCCGGCTGCCAGAACGGCGCGTGCCCCAGCGCCGGCAGCTCGCCCCGCATCGCGCGCCAGCAGATCACCCCCAGGATCACCAGCTTGGCCAGCGAGCGCGCCGCCTGCACCAGCGTGTCCCTGCCCCCGATCCGCTTCAGCCCGCGACGCGGATCGAGCCGCGCGAGATCCGGCAGCAGCGCCTTGGTGTTCAGCACCCCCGCGGTCTGCAGCAGCGTCGCCGCCACGCCCGCGACCAGCACGGCTGCGATCATCGGGCCGCAGATCATCACCCCCGCCAGCGTCGCCTGCGCCAGCACGGTGCCGGTCCGCGTCGCGTCGAACCCGTCCAGCCCGGCCGCCAGGAACTGCAGCGCCATCACCCGACGGCCGAGCTGCGGGCCGAGCATCATCAGCACCAGCGTGGCCGCCCCCAGCCCGACCAGCAGCGGCACCTCGCGCGAGATCGCGACCCTGCCCTCCTCGCGCGCCTGGTCGAGCCGCTTCTGGCTGGGGGCCTCCGTGCGGTCCTCGCGCTCGGACTCAGCCACCTCAGTGCCCGGGCAGCAGCATGAAGCCCGCGCGCACCGCCTCGCTCCAGGCCTCGAGGATGCCGACCAGCAGCAGAGAGAGCAGCAGCAGCCCGCCGGCGATCTGCCCGGGCACCGCGGCCACGTAGATCTGCAGGTTCGGCACGAGGCGCGCGCACAGCGCCAGCCCGAGCTGCCACAGCGTGCCGGCGAACAGCAGCGGCGCCGCGAGCTGCATCGCCAGCACGAACCCGTCGGCCACCGCGCCCACCGCCGCCTGCGCCGTGTCCGCCACCGGCAGCAGCTGCCCCGGCGCGACCAGCCGGTAGCTCCCCGCCAGCGCCGCGATCGGCAACGAGTACAGCCCGGTGGACAGCACCAGCACCGTGGAGACCGTGCCGAGCGCCTTGGCCAGCACAGTGGTCTGCCCGAGCTGCGCGTCCGGCTGCAGGATGCTGGACAGCCCGATCATGTAGGACATGATGTTGCCCGCCATCGGCAGGGCGAGCACCAGCAGGCGCGCCAGCCAGCCGAGCAGCCCGCCGGCCAGCAGCTCGGCGCCCACCATCAGCAGGTCGCGCCACACGTCGCCTGGCACGGCCGGCACCAGCGGCGCCACCCCGGGCAGCAGCAGCAGCGTCATCCCCAGCGTCAGGCCGGCGCGCAGCATGGCCGGCGGCTCGCTCTCGCCGATGCCGGGCAGCAGCAGCACCACGGCGCCGACCCGCGACAGCACCAGCACGAACGCGAACGCCCACCCCGGCAGGGCGGCCAGCAGGGCGGCGTCGTCCGGCGTCACGGCGGGCTCGTGGCGAGGCGCAGCGGCCGCCGCGCCCGCGCGGCCGTCACTGGCTGCCGACCACGATCATGCGGTCGAACAACCCTTGGGTGAAGGCGCTCAGCGTCGCCAGCATGAACGGCCCGAGCAGCGCCAGCACCGCGCCGATCACCATCACCTTGGGCACGAAGGCCAGCGTGGCCTCGTTGATCTGCGTCACCGCCTGCACCAGCGAGATCACCAGACCGATGCACAGCGCGGACAGCAGCGGCGGCGCGCCCAGCTTGAGGGCGACCATCACCGCGTCGTGCAGCGCGCCGGCCACGTCGACTTCCTGCATCCTGACTCCTGGCGTTCTGCCGAGAGCGTCCGACCGGCGCGGGCTGCGCCGGTCAGATCGCCATGCGCATGATGTCCTGGTACGCCTGCACCACGCGGTCGCGGATCGCGACGGTGGACTGCAGCGCCAGCTCCGCCTTCGAGACGGCGGTGACCACGTCGGTGATGTTGCCGCCACCCGAGATCGCCTGCATCGACTGCGTGTCCGCGGCGTGGCCGGCATCCACCGCGCCCTGCATGGCCCGGCCGAGCATGTCGCCGAAGCCGGAGGCGGCGGTGCCGCCCGTGGCGCTGGTGCCCGTCGCGTCGATCCCGGCGTCGACGCGGCTGTAGGCGCCGACCGCGTCGGCCGCGCGCATGGCGAGCTGGATCGTGCTCACTTCAGCATCTCGATGGCGCGCGTCAGCATGCCGCGCGACACCTGCATCACGTTGAGGTTGGCGCTGTAGGACCGCTGCGCCTCGCGCATGTCCATGATCTCGACGAAGCTGTTGACGTTGGGCGTGCGCACGTAGCCCTTCGCGTCCGCCGCCGGGTTCGACGGGTCGTACTTCACCGGGAAGTCGGACTTGTCGGTGCCGACCTTCTTCACGCCCACGGTCTTCGCGCCGAGCGCGGGGTCGAGGCGCTGCTCGAAGGTCACGGTCTTGCGCCGGTAGGGATCGACGCCCGGCGCGCTGCCCATGCTGTCCTGGTTCGCCAGGTTCTCGGCGATGACGCGCAGGCGCGAGGTCTGGGCGTCCATGCCGCGCGCGGAGATGCTCAGTGCGGTGGTCAGGTCCATGTCCGATCCCCTCAGGACGACTTGCCGAAGGCGGTCATGAACATCCCCATGTACTTGTGGTACAGGCCGGTCACGAGCTGCTGGGTGCCGTCCGAATCCGCGACCTTGGCGAGCTGGTCCTCCAGGCCGACGGCGTTGCCGTCCACCGCGCGTTCATGCGCGCGATCGTTCCCCTGCCCGGGTGCGGAGAACGACGTCCCGAGGCTGGCGGACCCGCCCTCCGACGGGCTCAGCGCAAGCCTGCCCAGCTGGGCCGCAAACGGCGAGAGATCCCTGCTCTGGTACCCCGGCGTGTCCGCATTGGCGATGTTCTGCGACAGCAGGGCCTGACGCTGGTCCACCCAGGCGAGCCTGCGCTCGGCGAGGCTGAACAGGCCGATGTCTGCGGGGTCCATGGCAAGCTCCGATCTGCTTGCCCGCAGCATCCCACCGTGCGGTTAGCGAACCGTAAACAGCGGCGTTAACCCGACCTTCATCCGCGTGCGGCTTGATGGCGCCAATGACGCTGCACGCCATCTTCCCTGTGCTGGACCAGGCCCCCGATCAGCGTGCGGCGGACTCGGTGCGCCGCCTCGGCCTGCAGCTGATCGCCACCCTCTCGACCGCGCGCATCCTGGTCGAGACCGGGCGCGAGGTCGACCTGTCCGGCACCGAGGACCTCGTCGGGCAGCTCTGCGCCCGGGCGCTCGATCTGCCCCCTGCGCTCGGCCGCGAGCTGCGCGACCTGCTGCTGGCGCTGCGGACGGAGGTCGACCGGACCAGCGCCGCCCTGGACCTGCGCACGATCACCTGAGCCGTCCCCTCAACCCGCCGCCAAAAAGGCCGCGCCATGCTCCCGACCAGCCTGCTGATGCCGTCCGTCTCCGCCCTGGCCGCGCTGTGCGCCGTGGTGGCGCTGATCCTGGTCGCCAGCCGGGGCGCCCGGCTGCTGGGCGTCCCGCTCCGCACCCGCCCGGGACAGCGAATGACGGTCACGGAAACCGTCCCCCTCGACGTCAAGCGCCGCCTGCACCTGGTGGTGGTCGACGGCCGGACGGTGATGCTCCTGACCGGGCCGGACGCCTCCGCCGTGGTCGGCTGGCTGCCGGAGACGCTCCCTTGAGGTGGCGCACCCTGCTGCCGATCGCCGCGGCCCTGCTGCTGCTGCCGGTCGCGGCCCACGCCCAGTCGGTCAGCATCGACCTCGGACAGTCGGGGCAGGCAGGCGCCACCAGCCGGCTGGTGCAGATCACCGCGCTGGTGACCGTGCTCTCGCTGGCGCCGAGCCTGCTGGTGATGGTCACGGCGTTCACCCGCATCGTCATCGTGCTGTCCCTGCTGCGCGGCGCCCTGGGCGCGCAGGGAACGCCGCCCAACACGGTGATCATCGGCCTCGCCCTGTTCCTGACCTTCTTCGTCATGCAGCCGGTGCTCGACCAGGCGTGGTCGGCCGGACTGATGCCGCTCGCCGACGGCAGGATCGGCGAGATGGAGGGCCTCAGGCTCTCCGCCGAGCCGTTCCGGCACTTCATGACGGCGAACCTGCGCGACGCCGACCTGCAGCTGTTCCTCGACCTCGGCCACCTGCCGCAGCCCCCGACGCCGGCGGACACCCCGTGGCGCGCCCTGGTGCCGGCGTTCATGGTGGGCGAGCTGCGGCGCGCCTTCGAGATGGGCTTCCTGCTCTACCTGCCGTTCCTGGTGATCGACCTCGTCGTCTCCAGCGTGCTGATGAGCCTGGGCATGATGATGCTGCCCCCGGCCGCGGTGTCGCTGCCGTTCAAGCTGATCTTCTTCGTCCTGGTGGACGGCTGGCGCCTGGTGTGCGGCAGCCTCGTGCAGAGTTTCGCCTCGTCGTGACGTGCTCGCCTCGCGCCGACGCCGTGCAACCCCTGCATCACCGTGCGTTCAGGTCGCAGCAGGAGGACACGATGCAGCAGCCCCACACGGAAGAGACGATCGACCATACGGACGGCCAGCAGAACACGGGCAACCACAAGAAGCCCGGCGCGGCCGACCAGGGCGGTGCCGACAGGTTCGGCGGCACCCGGAGCGGTGCGGAAAACGTCGAGCCCGCGACCGGTGCCGGTGACAAGGAGCCGTCGCCAGACACCGGCACCTGACCTAGCTGGAAGCCGGGTCCTCCTGGCGCAGGCAGTCGGCAATGTAGGGTGGCAGCGCGAAGGCGGCCACCTGCACCTCCGGACTCCAGTATCTCGTGAGTCCGGCGATGCCCGCGGCCGCGGCGCGCTCCCGAATGGTCGCGACGTCGTCCCGTGCAGCCGGCTGCGACCGTGATGCCAGACCCAGCGCCATGAAGCCGCCCGGATAGGTCGGCACTGCCACCACGTAGGCGCCGACGTAGGAGAAATGCCGGGCGCGGCGGCGGGACGTGTCGGTCAGCTCCTGCGGCTGCATGAAGGGCACGCCGGACTGGTTGACCAGCAGCCCGTCGCGGCTCAGCACCCGGGCACAGTTCCGGTAGAACGCGTCGGTGAAGAGCGTCTCGCCCACGCCGATCGGATCGGTGCTGTCGACGATGATCACGTCGAACGCCGCTTCGGCGGCCTTCATCACATACTCGATCCCGTCGCCGACGATGACCGTGGCCCTGGGATCCTCCCACGCCGACCCGCCGATCGCCGGCAGGAACTCGCGCGCCAGACGGATCACCTCGCCGTCGATCTCCACCATCACCGCGCTCTCGACCTGCGCGTGCTGCAGGACGCGGCGGAGCACGCCGCCATCTCCCGCGCCGATGATCAGCACCCGCCGGGCATCGCCATGCACCAGGAGGGGCACATGGCTGATCATCTCCTGGTAGACGAATTCATCGGCTTCCGTGATCTGGACTGCCCCGTCGAGCACGAGAACTCTGCCGTGCTCCTCGGTCTCTACGATGACGATGTCCTGCATTGCACTTCTTGTGCGCACGAGTTCGCGCACGACCCGAAACCGCTGCCCCCAGCCGGGGTACAGCGTCTCATCGATCCAGTGTCCGCTCATCGTCCCTGCTCCTCGGCACACGGCAGGGCCCGGCGCACCGCGCCGGACCTTCGCAGCCTGGCAGAACTAGAACACGCGGCCACGCCGCTGCTCGTCGATCTCGACCCTGTCCGCCTGGAACAGCCTCTGCATGACGGGGATCGCCAGGTGAGGGTCGCAGGCACCGCACATGAAGATGTCCACGGCCGCGAAATTCCGCTCGGGCCAGGTGTGGATCGAGATGTGGCTCTCTGCCAGGACGATCACGCCGGAGACGCCACCATTGGGCGAGAAATGGTGGAAGTGACTGTGCAGTATGGTCGCACCTGCCGCGACGGCGGCATGCCGCAAGGTGCGATCGATTGCCTCGGGATCCGCGAGATTCGTCGCCCCCCAGAGATCGACAAGAAGATGCGCGCCCGCATACTTCATCCCGTCTTTCTCGACAAAGTAGTCCTTCTGCTCCCCGTCGGCGAAAGCCGGAAGAGAAGCGGCGGACATCTGGTTATTGCTCGGAAGTTCCGAGACCATCCCCAGTTGAGCAAGTGCGTTCATCACGTACCCCCAAACCAGCAGACGGCCTGTTGGACGAATACGTCCCCTAGGGCCAAGGTCGCCGGAGATAGGGAGTATGGGAGCCCAAGGCAAGCACAAATCGGCCGACCGAGGAAGATCGAGGGGCTCCCAGCGAAATTCGGCGAGGATTCACCGTTGTCGCGAAATATTGGCAGC
The DNA here is from genome assembly GCA_964236315.1 of uncultured Acetobacteraceae bacterium. GTDB lineage: Bacteria > Pseudomonadota > Alphaproteobacteria > Acetobacterales > Acetobacteraceae > CAXSEF01. The sequence goes on from CAXSER010000055.1 coordinate 7,434, forward strand.
AGCCGCCGCCGGCGACGCAACCGGCCCGAAAACCCCACTAGCGCGCGCTGATCGCCTGCAGCCCGGTCGTCGCGCTCCGGGCCATCGCGACCTCCGACGCGGCCCGGGGAAGGTCGGCGGCCGCCTGCACCGGGGCCGACACGAGCAGCCGGAACAGGTCACGACGCGGCCCGGCGGCCAGCCGCGCCCCGGCACCGACCTGCAGCCGATGCAGCGTGGCGTCGTCGCCAGCCTGCGCCGCAGCCCCCGCCTGGCGCAGCACGATGTCCTCCTGCGCCGCCGTCAGCGCACCCTGCGCAGGCACGCTCATGTCGGCGAGCTCGGAGAGCGCCGCCAGCGCGCCCGGCCAGTCGTGCGCATCGGCGAGCAGCCGCGCACGCAGGTCGGCGGCCTCCGCCGTGTGCAGCTCGGCCAGCAGGGCGACCGCTCGGTTGAGGTTGCCCTGCCGGGCATAGGCGCGGGCCTGCAGCATGCCCCGTCGGTTCGCCAGGTCGCCGGCAAGGTCTGCGGCCGCGGAGGCATCCAGGGCAGCGAGCGCCGCCGCGGCGTCACCCTGCTCGAGCCGCATGTCGGCAAGCCTCGCCCCGATCTCGGCACGCGGGCCTCCGGGCGCCGTGCTGGCCATCAGCCGCTCCAGCGCCGGTCCGGCACGCGACGGGAGGTCGAGCGCCACCAGCCGGTCGGCCAGCAGCGGCGCCATCCGCGTCGTGGCATCGCCTGGCGGCAGCAGGTCGGCGTTGTCGTAGACCAGCGAGACGAGGTCGAGCGAGGACGGCGACTTCGCGCCCTCGCCAGCAAGCAGCCGGGCGAAATCGCCGGCCACCTGCGTGCCGATCACGGCGCGGTCCTCGGGGAACAGGGTCACGGTCTCGCGCAGCAGGGCCATCGCCGCCTTCCAGTCCCCGGCCTGCGCCCTGAGCTCGGCCGCGCGCAGGCGCAGCTGCTCCTCGCGCGCGTCCCCGCGCCAGGCCACGACCTGCTGCTCCAGCGCCTCGGCAGCCTGCGCCACATCGATCCGCCCGGAGGAGAGGCGCAGCTCGGTGGCCGCGCGGGCCGCCCTGGCGTGCAGGAGACGGTCGCGACTCTGCGCCAGGCGGTCGAACACCAGCAGCGCGCCATCGACGTCCCCGCCGCCCTGGGCCAGCAGTCCGCGCGCGAAGTCGAGCCCGGGATCGGCGGGCAGCGACCGGACCAGCCGCTCGGCGGCCTCCCGCCCGGCCGGGCCGGCCTGCGCCATCGTCTCGGCGGCCAGCGGGAGCAGGCGGTTGCGCAGCGCCTGCGGATAGGACAGCAGCAGCCCGAGGTCGGCAGAGAACACGCTGGCGGCGTCGGGCGACCCCTCCGTGCGCATGGCATCGCGCACAGCGCGCCACAGCGCCACGTCGTCCGAACCGGTCAGCTCGGCCGACGACAGCGCCTCGACCTCGCCGGGCCGGCCGGCCAGCAGCGCCGCGACGGCGGCGAGCCCGGCCGCGTCCGGGTCCGCCGCGTGTTGCGGGTCCTCGCGCTGCGCCAGCAGCAGCAGGGCCTGGGCCTCGGAGCCCATCCCGAGCGCGAGCATGGTCTGCGCCGCCGCGAAACGGGCCGGGAAGCGGGCGAGCGCGGGTGCGGCGGCGGCGGCGGCGAGCTGGTCGTCGAGCCGCCGGAGCAGCGCCTCGCGCGGCAGAGTCGGCAGCTTGAAGCGCGTCGTGAACACGGCGCCGTCGAGCGAGCGGCGCCGGTCCGCGGAGTCCGGCGAGAGCGACAGCCCGCCCTCGCCGGAGGCCCCGACGATGAAGCGGTCGGCGAGCGAGCGCAGCTCGATGCGGTCGGAGGCGGGCTGGACCACGACGCCCAGGATCGTCGCCGCCAGCGTGAACTCCGGCGACCTGCGCGCGATCCCGACCGCCTGCCCCGACGTGCGCTGCGTCCCCGCCAGCAGCACCCCGCCGCTCGCCTGGTCCGCCAGCACCACGACGCGGCCCGGCGAGCTGGCCAGCAGCACGAGCGCATGGTCCGCGACGCTGATCGCCACCGGCTTCAGGGTCGCGGCCGCGTCGCCGACCACGATGCCCCAGCCGTCGGGATGGCGGTCGAGGCGAGCCGTCGCCGCCTCTGCCAGCGGCATGGTCAGCACGGTGGAGTCGGCAAGGACCTGGACGCGGGCGGCGGCGAAGACCGGATCGGCGGCCATGCCGGCGAGATCGATCGGACGCGGCACGTCGAACACGACCTCGAGCTGCGCCCCGCTGCGGAACGCCGCCGCCCCGACCTCCGGCCCGAACGGCAGCAGCAGGCCCGCGCCGGCCTGCGCAGGCCCCGCCGCCTGCCGCCTCGCCAGGAGCGACAGCGGCTCCGCGCCGACCGGCGGCAGCGGGGAGATCGCGACGGGAGTCACAGCCGCAGGCACGACGGCCGCGGCAACCGGCGCCGCGGCGACCGGCAGCACAGGGACGGCCAGGACGGGTGCGGCCAGGACGGGCGCGGCCGCGGCAGGCACGACGGGGGATGCCGCTGCCGGCACGGCCGCCTCGACGGGTCGCGCGGGAACGGGGGCGATCGCGGCGACCTGCGGCCCGATCCTCGACGAGGCGAGGGGGTCGAGGATGTCGACGATGACGTGCGCACCCATGCGCAGGGCATGCACCCGGCTGCCGGGGGCGATCGTGATGACGGCCCGCCCCGAACCGCCGGTCACGTCACGGACGTTGCGCGCGTGGCCGATGCCGTCGGCCACCGCCGGATGGCCGGCGAAGGTGACGACGACCCGCTCGCCCTGGTGCGCCACGTGATAGTCCTCGTCCTCCGGCACGTCGAACACCACGCGGCCGTACCCGGGGTGCTCCCCCAGCCGCGCCGCGATCCCTCCCGCCGCCTCGCCAGGCTGGGCCGGACCCCGCGCGGCGGGCGCGTCGTCGGGAGCCGCCAGCACCGGCCGCGACAGGATCGCGAGGCCCAGCGCCAGCGCGGTGCGGGCCGGCACGCGGTGCCACGCCCCGCGGGCGGTCACGGGCTCAGCCACCGGCGGCCACCAGGCTGGGCTGGCTGCGCTGCTGCGCCAGCTTCGCGGTGACCAGCCTGGCGCGCTCCGGCTGCATCGCCGCCAGCACCAGGGCCGCCTTGCCCTCCTTCATCCGGTCGAGCACCGGCAGCAGCACCGCGAGGTCGAGGTCGTTGAAGATCGCCGCGGCATCGCGCGGCTTCATCGCCTCGTAGGTGCGCACCAGGCCGGACCAGTTCGCCTCGTCGTGCGCCTTGCGCTCCGCGTCGAGACCTTCCAGCCGGGTCTGCAGCGCCGCCAGCTGGTCGACCCGCTCGGACAGCTTGTGCTCGGCCGCGGACAGCACGGCCTCGCGCTCCGAGGTGGCGCGGTCGCGGGCGTCGAGCTCGAGCTTGCGGCTGCGCAGGTCCTGCAGCAGGGCGCGCTCTGCGTCGCCCACCGGCGGCGGCGCCGGGTCGGGGCTCGGCGTGACGTGGGCGATCAGCGCCGGCGGACCCTGCTCCGCGACGGCCTGGGCCGGCGTGCCGGCCGGGCCATGCGCCACGGCCACGGCC
>CAXSER010000056.1:0-10840 GCA_964236315.1 uncultured Acetobacteraceae bacterium
GAGGAAGGACCGGCGTTACGAGGAAGGACCGGCGTTACGGGGAAGGACCGGCGTTACGGGGAAGGAAGGACCAGTGCGGTGCGCCAGCGGGGGGGGATGCGGGCGGGGCGGCCGTCAGAGGCGACGCAGGCCAGGTCGACGCGAAGGGTGACCAGGATCTCGGCGTCGCGGCGGATCGTCTGGTGCAGGGACAGGCGGGCGGGGGACAGGGCGGCGAGCGTGGTCTCGACGGTGAGTGCGTCGTCGAGGCGGGCGGACCTGCGATACTCGACGGCGAGGCGGTGGACGACGAAGGCGAGGCCGTGGTCGCGGGTCAGCTCGGCGTGGGGGGCGCCGGCAGCGCGCAGGGCCTCGGTGCGGGCGCGCTCGGCCATGCCGAGGTAGCGGGCGTGGTAGACCACGCCGCCCGCGTCGGTGTCCTCGTAGTAGACGCGAACGCTGAAGAGGTGCCGGTCCAGGGGCGCTGCCCCTGGCGGGTCTCCTCCTTCAAGCAATGGGGCAGAGCCCTGGCCTTCCCTGCTCACGGCTCGCCCAGCAGGTCCATCTGCCCGGCGATGGGCGGGGCCTTCATGCCGAGGTGTCGCCAGCCGGGCTCGCCGAGCATGCGGCCGCGGCTGGTGCGCAGGACCAGGCCCTCCTGGATCAGGTAGGGCTCGACGACGTCCTCCAGGGTGTCGCGCGCCTCCGCCAGGGCGGCGGCGAGGGTCTCCACGCCGACGGGGCCGCCGGCGTGGTGCTCGGCGATGCGGCGGAGGTAGCGCCGGTCCATGGCGTCCAGGCCGAGGGCGTCGACCTCCAGGCGGGCCAGGGCGGAGTCGGCGACGGCGCGGTTGACGGGGGAGTGGCCCTCGACGGCGGCGAAGTCGCGCACGCGGCGCAGGAGGCGGCCGGCGATGCGCGGCGTGCCGCGGGAGCGCTTGGCGATCTCGGCCGCGCCCTCCTGGGTGAGGTTGACGCCGAGCTTCTCCGCGCCGCGGGCGACGATCAGCTCCAGTTCGGCGGGGGTGTAGAAGATGAGGCGGAGCGGGATGCCGAAGCGGTCGCGCAGGGGGGTTGCGAGCAGGCCGGCGCGGGTGGTGGCGGCGACCAGGGTGAAGGGGGAGAGGTCGATGCGCACGGAGCGCGCGGCCGGGCCCTCGCCGATGATGAGGTCGAGCTGGAAGTCCTCCATCGCGGGGTAGAGGACCTCCTCGATGGCGGGCTGGAGGCGGTGGATCTCGTCGATGAACAGGACGTCGCGGGGCTGCAGGTTGGTCAGGATGGCGGCGAGGTCCCCGGCGCGCTGGATCACCGGGCCGGAGGTGGCGCGGAAGCCCACGCCCAGCTCGCGGGCGACGATCTGGGCCAGCGTGGTCTTGCCGAGGCCGGGGGGGCCGTGGAGGAGGACGTGGTCGAGCGCGTCGCCTCGGTCGCGCGACGCCTGGATGAAGATGCGCAGGTTCTCGCGCGAGGACTTCTGGCCGACGAACTCGCCGAGGTGCTGGGGGCGAAGGCTGGCTTCGCCAGCGTCCTCGTCGACCCGGAAGGGGGTGGTGACGGGGCGCGCGTCCTCGTCGTCGGCGTCGGGGAGGCGGGGGGGCTTGGGGGGGACGCGCTTGGCGGGCATGGGCGCGGGTCTACCACCGGGGAGCGCAGGAACGTAAGGTGGACGGTGGCGGAGAGCGTGCGGCCTGGGGGATGCGCGGCGGGTCGGGACACGCGATCGCGACGAGGAATGCGGCTGGGGCGGCGGCGTGTTGGATGCGGCGGGTCCGCATGGCGGAGGCGTCCGGTGCGGGGATGCGCGGCCGGGCGGCGGATCCGGCGAGCGGTGGCGAGGCGAACGGTTCGGGTCCGGGCCGTTCCGGCAGGGAGAAGGCCATGACGATCATGCTGCGGATGTTCGCGACGCTCTGCCCGATGCTGCGCCGGGGGGCGGTCGCGTCGGTCGTCGCGGTCGGGCTCGGGGGGGTGGCGCAGGCCGCCCAGCCGGCCGAGGAGGATGCGCACGCCCCGCCGTCGATGGGGGGCGTGCCTGGGTCGCCCGACGCGATGGAGCCGGCCGGCACGCCGGGGCAGGCACCCACGGGCGTGCACGAGCTGGGCGGGGGGCACACGGGACGCGGCGCGGACGTCGACCCGGTGTCGCCCGGGGGGTTGGGGTCGGGGATCTCGACGAACACCCAGCCGTCGGGGGTGGGGAGCGCGGGCTCGGTGGGGTCGAGCACGACGGCGAGCCCGACGAGCCGCTGAGGGAGACGGCCCAGGGTGGGGCAAGGTGGCAAAGGAGCGCGAGTCGCATGCCTCCTGCCCCGTTGTGCAAAGAGATCCTGCAAGCGCTCTCGCTTCCGAGGCCATGTTGGGCCTCGTATGCTGTTACGCAGACCGTACCCGCTCGTGCGCGTTCGGAACGGCGTGTCGAGGCGATCAGCACACGCCCACCACGGTTTCCCGGACCAAACCGCCGGGAGAGGCGGTCCGGATCGGCGTCCAGGCCGTCTGCAGAATCCCCCGCACCCGGGCTGCGGCGCCGCGTTGCAGATCAGCGCGGTTTCTGCCGAGATTGCGGGACGTGCCGGTGAGTCGGGCGCGTAGTCTGCCCGGAGACGTGATGCCGATTCCCATGCACGACGCGCTGATGCTGCCGATCCTGCGCCTCTGTGCGGAAAAGGTGTGGGTGATGCGCGACCTGATCGGTCGCGTCGCCGATGATCTCGGTCTCGACGGACCGGAACGCGAGCGGATGATCCCCAGCGGAAGCGTGACGCTCATCGCCAACCGGGTGCATTGGGCGAAGACCTACCTGAAGCAGGGCGGCCTTATCTCGCAGCCGAAACGTGCTCACGTCACGATCAGCGAACGCGGCAAGGAAGTTCTCCGCCGGAACCCGGTGCGGATCGACAATGCACTGCTTCAGGAATTCAGTGAGTTCCGCGCGTTCCTGGATCGCACGAGATCGACAGGCGAATCGCCTGCGGTGTCGCCGACGGTGTCGGTCAGTATCGTGATGCCGGTCGTGGAGGCGGGGGTCGTTCCACATGCCGTGGTTGAGGGGGGCGGCACGCCGGAAGAGCAGATCGCGTCGGCGTCGCTGGCGCTGGACGAGGCGTTGCGGGAGGCGCTTCTGGCACGAGTACTGGAAGGCACGCCCACGTTCTTCGAGAGGGTGATCGTCGATCTGCTGCTCGCGATGGGATACGGCGGTTCGCGGGCGGATGCGGGCGAACAGCTGGGCGGCACGGGGGACGGCGGGATCGACGGCGTGATCCGGGAGGACCAGCTGGGCCTCGACCGCATCTACCTGCAGGCCAAGCGCTACCAGCCGGGCAACAGCGTGGGGAGCGAGGCGGTGCAGGCGTTCATGGGCGCGCTGGTCGGCAAGGGCGCGCAGAAGGGCGTGCTGATCACCACCTCGTCGTTCACCAGGGCGGCGGCCAACGTGGCGGCGCAGCCGGGACATCTGCGGCTGGTGCTGATCGATGGCGAGGAGCTGACGCGGCTCATGATCCGTTTCGGTGTCGGCGTGCGGGTTGCGCGGACGGTGGAGATCAGGCGTGTCGACTCCGGGTATTTCGACGCCGCGGAGCCGGAATGATGGTCGCAGGCGTGCAGGACGAGGCAGGAACCCTGCCCTGCCCCGCCGGTTGAAGCCGCCACGGGCGCAGGTGCCCGCCGCGCCGGCCGGACCTCGCCTGGATTGGCGGGGCCACACACAGGAGGACGCTCCATGGCTGCCATGACGCTGTACGGCTTCGACGGCTCGACGTATGTGCGCACCGTGAAGATGCTGCTCGCGGAGAAGGGGTTCTCCGACTTCACGCAGGTGCCTGTCGACGTGCTCAAGGGCGAGCCGAAGTCGGCGGAGCACCTGCAGCGCCACCCGTTCGGCAAGGTGCCGGTGCTCGAGCACGACGGGCTGACGATCCTCGAGACGTCGGCGATCACGCGCTACCTCAACGACGTGCTGCCCGGGCGCTCGCTGGTGCCGGCCTCGCCCCGCGACCGGGCGCGGATGGACGAGGTGATCGGGGTGCTCGACTCCTACGGGTATCCTGCGCTGATCGGCGGGGTCGCGGCCTACCACCTGTTCCCGGAGTTCGTCGGCGGCAAGGATCGCGCGGCGCACGACAAGGGGCACGAGACCGGCGCGCGCGTGCTGGCGTACGTGATGAAGGTGCGCGGGAGCTCGCCGTTCATCGCCGGCGACCTCAGCCTGGCGGACCTGTACCTGGCGCCGATCGCGCAGTATGTCGCGATGACGCCGGACAAGGACGAGCTGTTCTCCGCGCCGGGGTTCGGGGCTTGGTGGGCCTCGATCGAGGCGATGCCGAGCTACGCGTCGACGAAGATGGGCTGACGCCCGAGGCCGGCGGCGGGGCGCGCGTCCGGGGTCGTGTCCCTGACGGGGCCGTCCGCCGCCGGGACGGTGCCGGCCCGACGGCCCGGGGTGGGCTCCGGGCCGCGTGGGCCGGCAGGCGGCGCGGGCGGGGATGGGTCTCTGGCGCCGCGGGCGGCCTCGGCCGGCTAGCGGCCGTGACCGCCGCCACCGCCACCGCCACCGTGACCGCCCCCGCCCCCGCCATGACCGCCGCCGCCGCCGCCGCCGTGGAACCCGCCCCTGCCGCCGCCGGGGATCGACGGGATGCCGCGTGCGGCACCGAAGCCGCGTCCGCCGCCACCGAAGCCATGGTCGCCGCGATCGAAGCCGCCGCCGCCGAAGTCGCGGTAGGGGCCGACCCGGTAGTCGGGGCCGAAGCCGCCGAAGCCGGCGCCCAGGGTGTCGTAGTAGCCGCCGCCGTAGCCGCCACCGTAGCCGCCGCCATCGACGCAGGCCGCGAGCGGGGTCAGCGCGGCCAGGGCCAGGGCGAGCAGGAAGGAGCGGGGGCGCGGGGCGCTCACTTCACGTCTCCCGCGTCGTTGCCGGAGTCCTCGGACCATTCCATCAGCCCGAACGGGGCGCCGGACGGGTCGGCGACCACGGCGATGCGGCCGCCGTGGCGGTCGACGTGCGGCTCGACCAGCACCTTGCCGCCCAGCGACGCCGCCTGCGCGGCGCTGGCGGCGACGTCGTCGACGCGGACGTAGCTCAGCCAGCGCGGGTGCAGGCCGGGGCGCTCGGACGGCGGCGGGTTGACGCTGGCGCGGGCGAAATCGCCGGAGGCCAGGATCAGGTGCCGGGCGTCGTCCGGGTCGGCGAGCGGATAGATCTCGTAGCCGAGCAGCGACTTGTAGAAGGCGGCGTCGGTCTCCGGGTCGGTGGCGATCACGGAGGACCAGATCCAGGCGCCGCGGGCCGCGAGGCGCTCGGGGGGGTCGCCGGCGGTGGCGGCGAGCAGGCCGAAGACGGCGCCCTGCGGGTCGGCAAGCACGGATTCGCGGCCGATCGCGGCGACGTCGTACGGGCCGTAGAGCATTTTTGCTCCGTGCTGCAGGGCGGTGGCGTCGGTGGCGTCGACGTCGGTGGTGGCGAGGCAGGTGAGCCAGGCGGGGCTGCGGCCCTGCGGCAGGTCGCGCTGGATCAGGCCGGCGACCACCTGGCCGGCCGAGGAGGCCTGGGTGAAGGCGGCGCGGCCGGTGCCGGAGGTCCGGAAGGTCCAGCCGAACAGGCCGCCGTAGAAACGTTCGGCGGCGGCGAGGTCGGGGGTGACCAGCTCGGCGAACACCATCTTGCCGACGTGGCGCTCGGGCGCGGCGGGCGCGGCTACCGGGGCGGGGGTCGGCGTCTGGGCGTGCGCCGGGACGGCGGCGGCGAGGAGGAGGGCGAGGGCGGTGGCGAGCGGGCGGCCGGCGGGGGGACGCGACGCGGTGCGGCGGGGGATCGGGTCGGGGGTGCAGGTGGTCGGTCGCCGGGGCATCGGGGTCTCCTGCGTGGTTGGGGAGTCAATCGCCGCGGACCGGCGGAGTTGCCCGGCGGCGGTGCACAGGAGGCGTGCGGCGAGGCGGCGGGATCTGGGGCCGGCGCGTCGTCAGGTGGATGCGGCCTGCCCCGCGCGCGTCATTCCAGCGGCTTGGGTGGGGTTGCCGGGCGCTATGCCATGGGAACGGCGGGATTCGGCGAAGGGCCGGGGTCTCCGGGAATTGATGGCTTGAGTCCGGGTTTCCAAAGGCGAGCCTTTGGCGGAGTCCAGAGGCGGAGCCTTTGGCCTTGCCCGGCCTAGCGGGCGAGCTCCTTGAGGGCGCCGCGGATCACGGCGTCCAGGGGCGCGTCCTCGCCGAGGCGTTCCATGACGCGGGCGACGGCGGGGGCGGCCTCCATGCGGCGGTAGCCGAGGTTGCCCAGCGCGGAGAGGGCGTCGTTCTCGGTGCCGCCCTGGGAGGCCATGGTCAGGGTCATGCCGCCGCCGGTGGGCATGGCGCCGGCCTTGTCGCGCAGCTCGGTCAGCACGCGCACGGCCAGTCGGGGGCCGACGCCGGGGGCGCGGGTCAGGCTCGCCTTGTCGCCGCTGCCGATGGCGGCGACCAGGTCGGAGGGGGACATGGCGGAGAGGACGCCCAGCGCGACCTTGGCGCCGACGCCCTGGACGGTGGTGAGCAGGCGGAACCACTCGCGCTCGGCGGGCTCGGCGAAGCCGTAGAGGAGGATGGCGTCCTCGCGCACCACGGTCTCGATCAGCACGCGCGCCACCGAGGGGGGGTGGGGGAGCGCGGAGAGGGTGCGGGTGGAGGCCTGGACCAGGTAGCCGACGCCGGCGACGTCGACGATGCAGCGGTCGGCCTCGACGGATTCGACGCGGCCGGTGAGGAGGGCGATCACGGGGCGGTGCTCATGGCACGGGGCTCATGCCATGCGGGTTCCGGCGCCCCAGGCGAGGCGGCTCGCGCGGTGGTGGGCGTGGCAGATCGCGACGCCCAGCGCGTCGGCGGCGTCGGCGCGCTTGAGGGTGGCGCCGGGGAGGAGGCGGCGGACCATGGCCTCGACCTGGTCCTTGGACGCGGCGCCGGTGCCGACGACGGCCTGCTTGACCATCATCGCGCCGTACTCGAACACGGGGATGCCGGCCAGCGCCGGGGCGAGGAGGGCGACGCCGCGGGCATAGCCGAGCTTGAGCGTCGCGGTGCCGTTGCGGTTGACGTAGGTCTCCTCCACGGCGGCCTCGTCGGGCTCGTAGAGCTGGAACAGGGTCACGAGGCCGTCGTGCAGGGCGCGCAGGCGTTCGGGGACGCGGTCGTCGTTGGTGGTGGACAGGACGCCGTCGGCGATGTGGCGCAGGCGGTTGCCGGTGACCTCTATCACGCCCCAGCCGGTGAAGCGCAGGCCGGGGTCGATGCCGAGCAGGCGGGCGGTCCTCGGGGGGGTGGGGGTCACGGGCAGGGAAGGCCAGGGGCGCTGCCCCTGGACCCCGCCAAAGGCTGCGCCCTTGGAACGCGTCGCGAAGGAAGGCTCTGGGCCGGGATCTTGTTTGTGCCGGTCCAGGGCGGCTCGCCCTGGCGGGTCCCCGCCTTCAAGCAATGGGGCAGAGCCCTGGCCTTGCTCCTCATGCGCCCAGCCGCGCCATGACGTCCTCGGGGATGTCGGAATTCACGTAGACGTTCTGGACGTCGTCGTTGTCGTCGAGGGCGTCGATGAGCTTCATCATGCCGGCGGCCTTCGTCTCGTCGAGGGTGACGGTCATGGTAGGGCGCCAGTCGAGCTTGGCCTCCTCGGGGGCGCCGAAGCGGGCCTCCAGGGCGTCGCGGACGGCGAAGAAGCCTTCGGGGGTGCACGTGACCTCGTGGCCGTCGGAGTCGGTCTCCGCGTCGTCGGCGCCGGCCTCGATGGCGGCCTCCAGCATGGCGTCGGCGGAGGCGGCGGACAGCGGGTAGCGGACATAGCCGAGGCGGGTGAACAGGAAGGAGACGGAGTTGGTCTCGCCCAGGGTGCCGCCGCTCTTGTTGAAGGCGGTGCGGATGTCGGACGCGGTGCGGTTGCGGTTGTCGGTCAGCGCCTCGACGATGACGGCGACGCCGTTCGGGCCGTAGCCCTCGTAGCGGACCTCGGCGTAGTCCTCGCCGGTGGTGGGGCCGGACGCCTTCTTGATCGCGCGCTCGACCGTGTCGCGGGGCATGTTGGCCTGGCGGGCGGCGGAGACGGCGGCGCGCAGGCGGGGGTTGGCGGAGGGCTCGGGCAGGCCGGAGCGGGCGGCGACCGTGATCTCGCGGATCAGGCGGGCGAAGGCGCGGGCGCGGCTCGCGTCCTGGGCGCCCTTGCGGTGCATGATGTTCTTGGAGTGGGAGTGGCCGGCCATCGACGCCTGTCCCTGTCGCTGTGGGGGCACGGAGGGGGCACCGCGCGGGCGGGTGGTGTAGCAGGCCGGCGGGGCGTTCCGGAAGCGGGGCGGCGGCGGGCGGGTCGGGGGTGCGCGGCGGGTGGCGCGGCGGGGGCGGTATCAGGCGGGGGCGGTGTCAGGCGGGAGCGCAGGACCGCGCGGTGAGCGGGATGGAGGCGGGCAGGTAGCCGGGCACGAGGATGGCGAAGCTCATGCTCGCCGAGACCTGGCGGCCGCAGGCGGCGGCGGCGTAGCTGAAGCTGGCCGCGGTCACGCCGGGCGCCAGCATCATCGAGGCGGCGTACGACTGCACCTGCGCCGGGGTGCCGCAGCTGGTGGCGTCGATCACGGCGCAGCGGGCGGCCTGCTCGACCGCGACCTGCAGGGCGAGGTGGGTCCAGACCAGGCGGCTGCAGTCCATGATGCCGGTGACGAGGAGCAGCAACGGCAGCGCGAGCAGGCCGAACTCGACCGCGGTGGAGCCGCCGCGCGCGCGGAGAAGGCGCCGCGCGGGATGGCGGGCGGCGGGGCGGCGGGCGGCGGCAGGGGGGGATCGCAGCGCGGGGGACGATCGCGGGGCGAGGGGTGGGCTCCAGGCGACGAGGGGGCGCGGGGCGCGGGGCGGCGTCATCGCACGCGCGCGATGGCGGCGCCGCTGATCGCGATGGTGGCGGGCATCGCGGGGAGCGGGATGATGAAGGTGTAGGGCACGGTGGTGGCGACGCTGGCGTAGGTGCCGGGCGAGGCGCCGGTGGCGGGGCACAGCAGGGCGCCGTTGGCCGGCGCCAGCTGCAGGCTGGCCGGGTTCGTGCAGGTCGCGGCCGTCTGGGTGGCGGTCACGCCGACGCTGGCCAGCCCGGTGGCGGCGCGGGCGGCGGCGGCGATGCCGGCCTGGTCGAAGCCGTTCAGCGACGCCCAGGCGGCGCCGGCGCGCGCGGCGTTGCCGACCGCGATCCTGACGCGCAGGGCGTCGCCGAAGCTCACCGCGCCGCCGAGCAGCAGGATCAGGAACGGCGCGATCAGGGCGAACTCCACCGCCGCGACGCCGTCCGTGGCGCGCCACAGCGCGGCCGGGCGCAGGGGGGGCGTGCGCACCGGCTATTCCAGGAGCCTGTAGGCGGTGACGTCGGCGACGCCGGTGCCGGCGCAGTTGTGGCGGAAGCTGCCGATGCCGGTGAAACGGATGCTGGAGGCGATGATCTGGGTGCACTGGGCGGTGGACGCGATGCCGAGCACGTCGACCTCCCCGCCGGGAGCGTAGATCGCGCCGTTGATGTTCAGGACGGAGGCGACGGTGGTCAGGGCCAGCGCCGGAGTGGGCGGCATGGCTGGCGCGTTCGGATCGAGCCACAGCGCGATGCCCGCGGTCGGGCCGGTGGTCATCGGGGTGAGGCTGATCGTGGCGGCGGCGGCGGCGGCCAAGAGCGTTCCGTAGCGCGTGCCGTCGCTGCTGGTGAAGACCAGCGACACGCCGTTGCCGGTGAGCGTGCCGAGGCCCGCGAACGCCAGGTCCGCGTTGTCGAAGACGTAGAGCCCGGGATTCAGCACGACCTGCTTCAGCGCGGGGAAGACGAGGCTCTGGCAGTAGGTGCCGGGGTTGAGGGTGATCGTCGGTGGCGAGAGCAGCAGCTGCAGGGGAGTCTGCACGGGCATGCACGGCCTGGTGGGCGCGGGGATGACGCGGGCGGCGTAGGGGTCGGCGGCGGGGGCGGCGTTGGCGCGCAGGCGGTCGGTCGCGGCCACGGCGGTGAGGCCGAGCCCGGCGCAGGGCGGCTGGCCGAGGAACACGTCGTAGCCGACGAGCGCCACCACGCCCGCCAGCGCCACGTCGCAGCCGGCCAGGGAGGCGGCGGAGTTGACGTAGATGTTGCAGTTGGTCGCCACGGTGCCGAGGCCCGCGTCGGTGATGCCGACGCCGGCGGGGGAGAGCGCCATGATGCAGGTGGTGGCCGGGCCGGGCACGGCCACCGCGCGGGCCGTGGCCATGGGGGTGCCGCCCATGATCATGCCGCCCAGGAACACCTGCTGCGGCTGGGTGATCACCACCTCGATGGCGCGCGCGGAGGCGGCGTGGCTGCCGGAGCGGGGCGGGATGTTGACGGCGACGCCGACGCCGGCGGCGCCGTCCACGTAGCCGTGGGCGGCGGCGAGGCCGCGGGCCTCCTTCTGTGCCGCCGCCGTCTGCGCCGCCGTCGGCTGGCCGGCGATCAGGGCCGAGGTGATGGCGTAGCTCGCCGCCATCGCGGCCTGGTCGGCCGCGCCCTGCATCGCGCTGCGGTTGGCCTCCCAGCTGCCGACGTCGACCGCGAGCGCCACGAAGCCGGCCAGGGCGCCGCCCAGGATCGCCGTCGTGATGGCGACGCTGCCGCGGCGGTCGCGCACGGCGGGGCATCGGGAGGCGGGGCGATGGGCCGCAGCGCGTCGGACGGCGGGGCATCGGGAGGCGGGGCGGCACGCGGCGGGGCGGGACGCGGCGAGGCGACGCGCGGCAAGGCGGGCGAGGACGCGCAACAGGGCGGGTGGAAGCCTGCCCATCGTCAGGCCGGGCAGGCCCGGGGGACGGGGCACGGGGCCGGGCGCGGCGCGGCGACTCCGGCCAGGACCGCAAGGGCACC
>CAXSER010000057.1:0-10838 GCA_964236315.1 uncultured Acetobacteraceae bacterium
CTCGTGCGGCCTGCGCCCGCGCATCGACCACCCGCCCGCCACCGCCAGCCCGGCCAGTGCCAGCCCGCCCGCCACGCGGCCCATGCGCCGCAGGTCCGGGTCGAACCCGCCGCGCCGCGCCCGCCACGACGGCTGCGCGCGCTCCGGCTCCAGCCCGTGCGGCTCCCCGCCCTGCCCGGCGCCCCCGTCGAGGTGCGGCTCCGCATGCCCGCCCTGGCCGTCGCGATCGTGCTCGCCCACTCAGCGCATCTCCTCGACCGGGTCCACACCCAGGATCGCCAGCCCCGAGCGCAGCACGATCGCCACCGCCGACACCAGCGCCAGCCGCGCCCGCGTCTCCTCCGGCCTGTCCTCCTGCAGGAAGCGCAGGCTCGCCTCGTCGCGCCCGCGGTTCCACAGCGCGTGGAAGTCGCCCGCCAGCTCGAACAGGTAGAACGCGATGCGGTGCGGCTCGCGCGCCAGCGCCGCCCCCTCCACCATGCGCGTCCACCCCGCGAGCCGGCGCAGCAGCGCCAGCTCCGCCTCCGCCTCGATCGAGCCGAGCGGCGCCTCCGCCAGCGCCTCCGGCCGCATCGCGTCCTCGCCGAGCTGCGCCGTGGCCGCGCGCAGCACCGAGCGGCAGCGCGCGTGGGCGTACTGCACGTAGAACACCGGGTTCTCCCGCGTCTGCGACACCGCCAGGTCGAGGTCGAACTCCATCTGCGCGTCCGGCTTGCGGCTGAGCATGGTGAAGCGCACCGCATCGCGCCCGACCTCGTCGAGCAGGTCGCGCACCGTCTCGAAGGTGCCGGCGCGCTTGCTCATGCGCACCGCCTCGCCGTTCCTGATGATGCGCACGATCTGGCACAGCACCACCTCGAAGCTCGCGTCCGGGTCGAGCGCGCGCACCGCCGCCCGCATCCTCGACACGTACCCCCCGTGGTCCGCGCCGAGCACGTCGATCACCACCTTCGCGCCCCGCGCCAGCTTGTCCGCATGGTAGGCGACGTCATTGGCGAAATACGTGTTGCTGCCGTCCGACTTGCGCAGCGGCCGGTCCACGTCGTCGCCGAACTGCGTGGAGCGGAACAGCGTCTGCTCGCGCGCCTCCCAGTCGTCCGGCAGCTTGCCCTTCGGCGGCGGCAGCGTCCCCTGGTAGATCAGCCCGCGCTCCACCAGCACCGCGATCGCCCGGTCCGCCGCCCCCGCCTCCACCAGCGCGCGCTCGGAGGTGAACACCTCCTGTCGCACGCCCAGCGCCGCCAGGTCCTCGCGGATCGACGCCATCATCGCGGCCACCGCGAAGCCGCGCACCATGTCCAGCCACACCGCAGGGTCCGCGACCCCCAGCCCCGGCCCCGCAAGCCGCTCGCCGTGCTCCGCCGCCAG
Organism: uncultured Acetobacteraceae bacterium; assembly: GCA_964236315.1. Taxonomy (GTDB): domain Bacteria; phylum Pseudomonadota; class Alphaproteobacteria; order Acetobacterales; family Acetobacteraceae; genus CAXSEF01. The sequence goes on from CAXSER010000057.1 coordinate 1,369, forward strand.
CGCCTCGCCCACCGGCACCATGTAGTCGCCGCCGTACTGCAGCCCGCCCGGCGCCATCGACGCGAACTCGTCGCGCGTCACCGTCGTGCCGAGCGCCTCGAGGTAGCGCCAGTACGCCGCCCAGGCCAGCGCCACCACCTGTGCGCCTGCGTCGTTGATGTAGTACTCGCGCGTCACCTCGTAGCCCGCCCGCGCCAGCAGCGACGCCAGCGCGTCGCCGATCACCGCCCCCCGGCAGTGGCCCACGTGCATCGGCCCCGTCGGGTTGGTCGAGACGTACTCCACGTTGACCCGCACGCCCGCGCCCACCGCAGACGTGCCGATCGCCTCGCCCGCGCGCAGGATCAGCGGCAGCTGCCCCCGCAGCGCCTCGGGCCGCAGCCGCAGGTTCACGAAGCCCGGCCCCGCCGGCTCCGCCCCTGCCACTTCCGGCAGCAGCGCCAGCGCGCGCGCCAGCTCGGCGGCCAGCTCCGCGGGCTTGCGCCCCGCGCCCTTGGCCGCGAGCATCGCCGCGTTGGTCGCCATGTCGCCGTGCGCCGCGTCGCGCGTCGGCGTGACCTCCACGCGCGCGGCCACCGCGTCGGACAGGTCCGGGACCGCCGCGCGCAGGGCGTCGACGATCCGGGCGCGCAGCGTGGCGAACAGGTCGGGGGTCATGGCGAAGGTCCTCGGTCCGGGCCTCCGGACCTACGCCCGCGAGGCGCGCGCGCCAACCCCGCGGCGGAGAAAGCAGGTCCAGGCCCCTGCCCTGGACCCGCCAGGGGGAGCCCCCCTGGACTGGCTTTTCTTAAACAAGGCCGCTCCAGGGGCGGCTCGCCCCTGGCGGGTCTGGGCAGAGCCCAGCCTTGCCTACTCCGCCAGCAGCCCCCTGATCCGCCCCGCCAGCGCGTCGAGCGCGAACGGCTTGGTCATCACGTGCATCCCCGCCTCCAGCTGCCCGTGCCCCATCACCGCCGTCTCCGCGTATCCCGTGATGAACAGCACCTTGAGCCCCGGCCGCGCCACCCGCGCCGCGTCCGCGAGCTGGCGCCCGTTCATCCCCCCCGGCAGCCCCACGTCGGTGACCAGCAGGTCGATCCGCTCCCCGGACTCCAGCACCCGCAGCGCGCCCGCCCCGTCCTCCGCCTCGTCCATGTCGCAGCCGAGGTCGAGCAGCACCTCGGACAGCAGCATGCGCACCGTGGGCTCGTCGTCGACCACCAGCACCGTGCCCGCGCACGACCCCGCCACGACCGGCGCCACGGCGGCCGCCTCCGGGACCGCATCGGCCACGCCCTCGTGCCTGGGCAGGTACAGGCACACCGTCGTGCCGGCGCCCACCGCCGAGGCGATCCGCACCGCCCCGCCCGACTGGCGCGCGAAGCCGTAGATCATCGACAGCCCGAGCCCGGTGCCCTGCCCGATCGGCTTGGTGGTGAAGAACGGGTCGAAGGCGCGCGCCGCCACCTCCGCGTCCATGCCGCAGCCGGTGTCGGACACGCCCAGCGACACGTACTCCCCGGGCGGCAGCTCGCGCTCGCGCGCCGCCGGCTCGTCGAGCGCGTGGTTCGCGGTCTCGATGACGAGGCGGCCGCCGTCGGGCATCGCGTCGCGCGCGTTGATGCACAGGTTGAGCAGCGCGCTCTCCAGCTGGCTCGGGTCCACCAGCGTCGCCCACAGCCCGGCCGCCGCCGCGCGGTGCATCGCGACCTGCGGCCCGATGGTGCGCCGGATCAGCTCGTCCATGCCCGCGACCAGGCGGTCCACGTCGGTGGCCACCGGCGCCAGCGTCTGCCGGCGCGAGAAGGCGAGCAGCCGGTGGGTGAGCGCCGCCGCCCGCCGCGCGGCCCCCTGGGCAGCGTCGAGGTAGCGCTCCGCCTCGTCGAGCCGGCCCTGCCCCACCCGCGCCTGCAGCAGCTCCAGGCTGCCGATCACGCCGGTGAGCAGGTTGTTGAAGTCGTGCGCCAGCCCGCCGGTGAGCTGGCCGACCGCCTCCATCTTCTGCGCCTGGCGCAGCTGCGCCTCGACGACCATCAGCTCGGAGGCGCGCGCCGCGACCTCGTCCTCCAGCTCCCGCTTGGAGCGGGCCACCAGGTCGCGGGCGGCGACGATGTCCTCGATGTCGGTGCAGGTGCCGAACCAGTAGGCGATGCGCCCGTCCTCGCCGTGGATCGGCGTGCCGCGGGTCTTGAACCAGCGGTAGCCGCCGCCGGCGCCGCGCAGCCGGAACTCGACGTCGTAGGGATGCTCGCCGCGCACCGCGCCGAGCCAGTGCGCGTCCGTGCGCGCGCGGTCGTCGGGATGGATCGCCCGCAGCCAGCCCAGCCCGAGCTGCTCGGCCTCGCCCACCCCGGTGTACTCGATCCACTGCCGGCTGAGGTAGTCGCACGCCCCGCTCGGCAGGCAGGTCCAGACCAGCTGCGGCAGCTCCTCGATCAGCGCCACGTGGCGCCGCCGGCTGTGCTCGAGCTGCTCGCTGCCGGCCCTGGCCTCGGCGCGCGCGCGGATCAGCTCGCCCTCCGCCGTGCTCAGCACGCGGGCCGAGCGCAACGTCAGCCAGATCAGCGCCCCCGAGGTCGCGACCGCGAGCAGCGCCGGGGCGAACTGCGCCTCGTAGAAGCCGGCGCGGATGCCCCACACCACCAGCAGCCCGGTGGCGAACGGCACCAGGATCGAGAGCAGCGCCACCTGGCGCAGCACCCCCGCCGCGATCGGCCGGCCGACGAACGGCCGCCCCAGCCCCTCGTCCTGGCGCGACAGCAGGATCGCCGCGGCCAGCAGCTCCAGCCCCAGCCCGGTGTGCAGCGCCACCGCCACGTATGGCCCGAGGTGGTAGAGCCGCTCCACGCCGTAGCCGTACCCCGCCAGCGACAGCATCCCCACCGCCCCAGGGACCGCCGCCAGGCAGTGCGCCGCGCCGACCGCCCGCATCCCGCGCGCCGTGGCCAGCAGCCCGAGGCTGACGCCGGCGGCGAGGAAGCACGCCGCGGTCGCGGGCGACATCCGGCCGTTGAACGGCAGCGAGGTCGTGTCCGGGTCCGCCACCAGCAGCTCGTCCAGCCCGAGGCCGCGGCCGCCCACGTACTCGACGAGCGTGGCCAGGCCGAGGCCGCCGATCACGCACGCCGCCGCCAGCGCCACGCCCCGGCCGAGCGGCGACCTGACGTCGAGGGCGAGCACGGCCGCGCCGCCCGCCGCCAGGCCGACCGCGGTGTTGGCCTTCATGGTGGTCAGGCCCGGCAGCACCGTCTTGAGGAAGCCGACGTCCAGCCCCCACCCCGCCAGCACGCAGGCAGACAGCACGATGATCGCCACGGCCAGGCCCGATCGGGCAGCCGCCGGCCGGTCCAGGGACAGTCCCACCCGCACACCTCCCACGCACCCGCCCAGCCCGCCGCATACGCCCCACGAGCCAGGGCATCGCGGCCAGCCCGGGATCATCCCGCCCGCCACGCCGCATACGCCCGCGTGGCCCTCCCTGCCCATCGGCACGGGCCGCGGACGGCCATCGCGGTGCCATGGTGCCGCCGGCAGGCCGCCCTGGTCCAGTCGGCGCCACGCGGGCGTATGCGGCAGCGCCCTGGCGGCGGCCCGGCACCCGTGGCGGCGCGTCCCCGCCCTAGCCCGGGATCGACAAATCCGTCAGCCGCCTGTGCTCGTCGAGCGCGAACCGGTCGGTCATCCCCGCGATGTAGTCCGCGACCGTGCCCGCCGCGCGCTCGGACCCCGACGGCCCGGCCATGCTGCGCCACCCGTCCGGCAGCGTGTCGGTGTGCCCGTGCAGCACGTGGAACAGCGACTCGGTGAGCGTGCGCGCCTTGAGCGACATCCGGTTCACCCGCCAGTGCCGGTACATCCGCGCGCGCAGGAAGTCCTTGATCGCCCGGTTCGCCGCGTCCACCCGCGCGGAGAACGCCACCACCGGCGCGTCCGCCGCCCGGATCGCGTCCGCGTCCGCCGGCGCCAGCTCGGCGATCCGCCTGCGCGTCTCGACCACCATGTCGGTGACCAGCCAGTTGATCACGCGCCGGATCGTCTCGTGGCGCAGCCGCTCCTCCGGCACGTCGAGATGCGCGCGCCGCGCCTGGGCCAGCGCCTCGCCCACCACCGGCAGGTGCGCCACGTCGGCGATGGCGAACAGCCCCGCGCGCAGCCCGTCGTCGAGGTCGTGGCTGTGGTAGGCGATGTCGTCGCTCGCCGCCGCCAGCTGCGCCTCCGCCGAGGCGTGGCTGCCCAGCCGCAGGTCGTGGGCCGCGCTGTACTCCGCGATGTAGGCCGGCGGGTTGCGCAGCGGCCCGTTGTGCTTGGCCAGGCCCTCCAGCGTCTCCCACGTCAGGTTCAGCCCGTCGAACGCCGCATACCGCGTCTCCAGCCGCGTCACGATTCGCAGCGACTGCGCGTTGTGGCTGAACCCCCCGAACGGCTTCATCCCCGCGTTCAGCCCGTCCTCGCCGGCGTGGCCGAAGGGCGGGTGCCCGAGGTCGTGCGCCAGCGCCAGCGCCTCCGTCAGGTCCTCGTCGAGCCCCAGCTCGCGCGCCATGGAGCGCGCGATCTGCGCCACCTCGATCGTGTGCGTCAGCCTGGTGCGGAAGAAGTCGCCCTCGTGGTTGACGAACACCTGCGTCTTGTACTGCAGCTTGCGGAACGCCGCGCAGTGGATCACCCGGTCCCTGTCGCGCTGCCACGGCGAGCGCGTCGGCGAATCCGGCTCGGGGTGCAGCCGCCCGCGGCTCAGCTCCGCGCGCACCGCCCAGGGCTGCAGCGCGACGCGGCGCCCATGCCCGCCCGCGGGTGGCGACTCGGGCGAGGCGCCGCCCGCCGGCGGACTGTCGGGGCCGCTGTTCATGGTCCGGGGTCCTACACCCGCGGGCGCCCTCCTTCAATTGCCGCGCCCGCCGCGCTATGTACCGCCGTACCGACCCGGGGGACCCCGCCCATGAGCACGACCACCAGCTTCGCCGTCTCCGAGCGCGCCGCCGCCCGCATCGCCGAGATCGTCGCGGGCCAGCCCGGCGCGCCGCAGTCCCTGCGCGTGTCCGTGCTCGCCGGCGGCTGCAGCGGCTTCCAGTACAGCTTCGCCCTGGAGGAGGCCACGCAGCCCGACGACCTGGTCGTCGAGCGCGGCGGCGCCCGCGTCCTCGTCGACCCCTCCAGCCTCGACCTGCTCGCCGGCGCGCAGCTCGACTACACCGAGGCGCTGATGGGGGCGCACTTCACGGTCAGCAACCCGAACGCCGTCTCCGCCTGCGGCTGCGGCACCAGCTTCGCCGTGGACTGAGCGTGCCCAGGCAAGCCCGGGCTCTGCCCGAACCCGCCAGGGCGAGCCGCCCTGGACCGGCCTCCCGAAGGCAACGGCGTTGAATCTGAATTCACGCCGGTCCAGGGGCGGCTCGCCCCTGGCGGGTCCGGGCAGCGCCCGGCCTTCCTTCCTCCCCGGCCGCCCATCATGAAGATCGCCACCTGGAACGTGAACTCGGTGCGCATGCGCCAGGGCCACGTCTGCCGCTTCCTGGAGCGCCGCCAGCCCGACCTCCTGCTGCTCCAGGAGATCAAGACCGAGGCGCCCGGCTTCCCCGCCGCCGCCTTCGAGTCGCTCGGCTACCGCGCCGTCGTGGTCGGCCAGAAGACCTACAACGGCGTGGCCATCCTCTCGCGCGTGCCGTTCGAGGTCACCGCCCTCGCCCTGCCCGGCCTGCCCGACGGCGACGCCCAGGCCCGCTACGTCGAGGTCCACGCCGGCGGCATGCGCGTCGGCAACCTCTACCTGCCCAACGGCAACTCCGGCGGCGACGCCGGCTACGCCTACAAGCTGCGCTGGATGGAGCTGCTCGCCGAGCGCGCCCGCGCGCTGCTGGCCGACGACGTGCCGCTGGTGCTCGCCGGCGACTACAACGTGGCGCCCACCGACGGGGACTACTCCCCCGGCACCATCGGCGCCACCGACGCGCTGGTGAAGCCGCCGACCCGCGACCGCTACCGCGCCCTGCTGTGGGCCGGCCTCACCGACGCGATCCGCGCGCTGCACCCGCGCGGCCCGGTGTGGACGTTCTGGGACTACACGGGCGGCGCCTGGGGCCGAGACCGCGGCCTGCGCATCGACCACGTGCTGCTCTCCGCCGAGCTGGCCGAGCGCCTGGTCTCCGCCACCCCCGACCGCCAGGAACGCGGCGAGGAACAGCCGTCCGACCACGTCCCGGTCGTCGTCGAGCTGGCGTGAAGCAAGGTTGAGGCTCTGCCTCAAATTCCGCCAAGGGCTGGGCCCTTGGATCGCCTTCTCTTAAGTCATGGGATCAAAGGGTCCTCGGACCCTTTGCGGGTCTGGGCAGAGCCCAGCCTTCCTTCACTCGTCCCGCCGTGCCCGCGCCAGCAGCGCCCCGATCGCGCCGGCCAGCGTCATCTCCCCCGCCACCAGCGCCGCCACCGCCGCGCACACCGGCAGCTCCACCCCCTCCGCCCGCCGCATCAGCGCGCCGGCCGTCGCGACCCCCTCCACCACGGCGCCTTCCGCCGCCAGCGCCTCGCCCGCCGTGGCGCCCTGCCCCACCGCCAGCCCGAAGCGGTAGTTCCGGCTCGACGGCCCCGTGCACGTCAGCAGCAGGTCCCCCAGCCCCGACAGCCCCGCCACCGTGTCCGCCCGCCCGCCGAGCGCCTGCGCCAGCCGCCCGACCTCCACCAGCCCGCGCGTCACCAGCGCCGCCCGCGCGTTCTCCCCCAGCCCCGCGCCCATCACCGCGCCGGCCGCGATCGCCACCACGTTCTTCGCCGCCCCCCCGGCCTGCACGCCGGCCACGTCGTCGTTGCCGTACAGCCGGAACCCCGGCGTCGCCAGCAGCCCCACCAGCCGCGCCCGCAGCGCCGCGTCCCCCGCCGCCAGCACCGACGCCGCCGGCAGCCCCGCAGCGACCTCCCCCGCGAAGTTCGGCCCGCTCAGCACCGCCGCCGGCCGCCCGGGCAGCACCTCCGCCACCACCTCCAGCGGCAGCAGCCCCGTGCCCGTCTCCACCCCCTTGCAGCACACCACCAGCGGCCCGCCCGGCGGCAGCCGCCCGCACAGCTCGCGCAGCCGCTGCATCGGCACGCACAGCAGCACCGCATCCGCCGTCCCCGGCAGCTCGGCCACCAGCATCCCCGCCGGCAGCACCACCCCGGCCAGCCGTGGCGACGCCTGCGCCCGCGCCACGTCGCGCGCCCACAGGCTCACCCGCGCCCCTGTCCGCGCCGCATGCAGCGCCAGCGCCGTGCCCCAAGCGCCGGCACCCACCACCGCGATGCGCGGCGCCTCAGGCAACGCGGCCCTGGAAGAAAGCAAGGCTGGGCTCTGCCCAGACCCGCAAAGGGTCCGAGGACCCTTTGATCCCTTGACTTAGGAATAGGATTCTCAAGGCGAGCCTTGAGCGGAGTCCAGAGGCAGGGCCTCTGGCCTTGCTTGCCTCACTCATCGACCAGCCGCACGACATCGCACCCCTGCCCCGCCTCCCCCTCGCCCAGCCGCCCCAGAAGCGCCGCCAGCACACCCGCCGCCTCCGCCTCGAACCGCCACGGCGGGCTGGCCACCAGCAGCCCCGACCCGTTCAGCCGCCCCGGGTCGGTCGGCTCGCGCAGCCACAGCTCCGCCGCCACCACGTCGCGCATCCCCCCCTCGCGCACCGCCGCATGGAACGCCCGCACCGGCCCCCTGTGCTTGATCGGGTACCACGCCGCCAGCACCGCGCCCGGGAACCGCGCCTGCGCCCCCGCGAGCGTCGCCGCCAGCCGCGCGAACTCCCCCGCCTCCTCGAACGGGGGGTCGACCACCACCAGCGCCCGCCGCTCCGGCGGCGGCAGGAACGCCCGCAGCGCCGCGTGCCCGTCGCGCAGATGCACCGCCACCTGCCCGTCGCCCCGGAACAGCCGCCGCAGCGCCGCATGGTCCTCCGGATGCATCTCGCAGCACACGAGGCGGTCCTGCGGCCGCAGCAACGCCCGCAGCAGCGCCGGCGACCCGAGATACGGCCGCGCCCCCGCCCCGCCCTCGCCCGGAACCCCCTCCGGCAGCGCCAGCGACACGTACTCGCGCAGCACCTCCGGCGGCTCCGGCCACAGCCGCCCGATGCCCGACCGCCACTCCCCCGTCCGCCCCGGCGCCTCGCCCGAAAGATCCGTGCGCCCGGTCCCCGCATGCGTGTCGACCGCCACGAACCCCGCCGGCTTGCGCCGCATCGCCTGCGCCAGCCACACCAGCAGCGCGTGCTTGACGCAGTCCGCCGCGTTGCCGGCATGGAACGCGTGCCGGTAGTTCACGCGACGACTCCGCCCCGCCCCGGCGCGACCGGCACTCCCCCGCCGACCACGTCACCGCCGACCATGCCACTCCCGGCCGCGCCCCCCGCCGGCACCGCCTCCCCCGGCGCCCGCATCTCGTCGAGCGGCCAGCGCGGCCTCGGCGCGACGTCCCGCCCATCCGCCTCGCCAAGCCTGAGACGCTCGATTCCCGCCCACGCCACCATCACCGCGTTGTCCGTGCACAGCCGCACCGGCGGCGCCACCATCCGCACCCCTCGCCGCGCCGCCGCCGCCGCCAGCGCCGCGCGGATCGTCGCATTGGCCGCGACCCCCCCGGCGACCACCAGCAGCCCCGCTCCCGGCTGCCCCGCCCCCGACATCATCGCCAGCGCATGCCCCACCCTGTCGGCCAGCACGTCCGCGCACGCCGCCTGGAACCCCGCCGCGATGTCCGCTGCGTCCCCCCTTGGCAGCGGCCCCGCCGGATACGCCGCGACGCGCTGCGCCACCGCCGTCTTCAGCCCGCTGAAGCTGAAGTCGCACCCCGCCCGCCCCAGCATCGGCCGCGGCAGCACGAACCGCGCCGCATCCCCCTCGCGTGCCAGCCGCTCCAGCGCCGGCCCGCCCGGCCACCCCAGTCCGAGCATCTTCGCCACCTTGTCGAACGCCTCGCCCACCGCGTCGTCGACCGTGCCCCCCAGCCTGCGGTATCGCCCCACCCCCTCCACCGCGACGCACTGGCAATGCCCCCCCGACACCAGCAGCAGCAGATACGGGAACGCGACTCCCCCCTCGACCAGCCCCGGCAGCCGCGCCGTGAGCGCGTGCGCCTCCAGGTGGTTGACCGCCACGAACGGCACCCTCGCCGCGATGGCGATCCCCTTGCCCACGCCGCTGCCCACGATCAGCCCGCCGATCAGCCCCGGCCCGCAGCTCGCCGCCACCCCGCCCAGCGCGGACGCCGCCACCCCCGCCCGCCCCAGCACGTCCGCCACCAGCCGCGGCAGGTGCGCCAGGTGCGCGCGCGCCGCGATCTCCGGCACCACGCCGCCGAACGCCGCATGCTCCTCCTGGCTCAGCAGCGCCTCCGCCAGCACCTCCCCGTCGGCCGACAGCAGCGCCACCCCCGTCTCGTCGCACGAGGACTCGATCCCCAGCACAGGCCCCAGCACCGGCCCCCCCCCCCCCCCCCGCCCCCCCCCCCCCCCCCCCCCCCCCCCCCCCCCCCC
>CAXSER010000058.1:0-10803 GCA_964236315.1 uncultured Acetobacteraceae bacterium
CGTCGTAGCGGTAGCGCACGCGCAGGCGGTCCTCGAACGGCTCGATGTGGATGTCGCTGGCCTGGGTCTCCACGGCGCGCGAGATGATCTGGTTGACGAGGCGGATCACCGGGGCCTCGCTGGCCAGGTCGCGCAGGCGCTCGGCGTCCTCCTCCAGGGGGGCGCCGTCCGGGTCGTGGGCGTCCGTCGTGGCCTCGCCCGAGGGATAGAGGCGGTCGAAGGCGGCCTCCAGCTCGATGGGAACGCCGACCATCAGCGAGACGGCGCGGCCGGTGGCGGCGGCGATGGCGGCGGGCGCGAACGGGTCCAGCGGGTCGGCGGCGGCGACGTGGAGCACGCCGTCGTGCTCGCGCACGGGGAGTGCCCTGGCGGCGCGCAGGAAGCGGGGCTGCAGGCGGTCGGGGTGGAGCGGGACGGTGTCGGCGTAGTCGGCGGCGGTGGCGAGGGGGAGTGCCAGGAGCGTGGCGTAGGCCTCGGCCATGCCGCGCTCGTTGACGAGGCCGAGCTGGAGCAGGACCTGGTCGAGGCGGCCGTCGCTCTCGGCGGCGACGCGGCGGCCGCGGTCGACGGTGCGGGCGTCGCACTGGCCGGAGTCGACGAGGAGGGTGGCCAGGCGCTCGATGCGGTCCTGGGCGCCGGGCGTTCCCGGGGCAAGCGATGCGACCTGTCCTCCGTCCGCCATGGCCAGGGCCTTTCGTGCGTGGGTGCCGCGGGCATGGGCAGGCCCCCCGGGCGGCGGGCGGCACAGCATTGCGTCGCGTGGGCAGGGCGAGGCAAGGGGAACCGTGACGCCGCGGACCGGACCTGCGTGGCCGGACTGCGGGCAAGGCCCATGGCCAAGGCCTCCGTGGCGCGACGTGCCTGCGCCCTGCCCCTCCCCTGCCCCGAGGTTCCGACGATGCCGACCTGGCTCCTGACGCTGCTGGCGGCACCGGTGGCCGGGAGTCTCGCGGGCGTGCTGATCCGGCGGCTGCCGGAGGGGCGGCCGGTCGCCGTGGCGCGCTCCGCGTGCGAGGCGTGCGGGCACGTGCTGACGGCGCGCGAGCTGGTGCCGGTGCTGAGCTTCCTCGTGCAGCGCGGACGATGCCGGGCGTGCGCGGCGGCGATCCCGCGCTTCCACCTGTGGGTGGAGCTGGCCGCGGTGGCGGTGGCGGGCTCTGCGGTGGCGGCCAGCGGCGTGGCGCCCGGGTGGGAAGCGGGCCCGGCGGACGCGGCGTTGTGGGCGACATGCGCGCTCGGGTGGACGCTGATGACGCTGGCGTGGATCGACGCGCGGCACTTCCTGCTGCCGGACGTGCTCACGCTGCCGCTGCTGCTCGGCGGGCTTGCGGCGTGCCGGGCGCTGGAGCCGTGGGCTCTGCAGGACCACCTGCTCGGAGCGGTCCTCGGCTACTGCGGGCTGCGAGGCGTGGCGCTGGCGTACCGGGCGCTGCGCGGGCGCGAGGGGATCGGCGCGGGGGACGCGAAGCTGCTGGCGGCGTGCGGGGCGTGGCTGGGGTGGGCGGCACTGCCGGACCTGCTGCTGTTGGCCGGGCTGGCGGGGCTTGCGGCAGCGGGGGGGATGCGGCTGCGCGGGGTTGCGGTGGGCCGGGCAACAGCGGTGCCGTTCGGGCCGGCACTGGCGGCGGCCTGCTGGGCACTTCGTCTGTGGGGCACCGGGTGAGCCCGGCGGAGGACGGAGCGCGACAGGACTTTATCCCGCTACCCCGATACCGCTAGATGATGCGGGGGGACTCGTCCTCCGACAACATGGTTGCGCCGGACCAGGGCGCAGCGGCCGCGCGGGCAACGTCGCGGCTTCACAGGGGAGAACGGATATGCGTTCACGCAAGGCGTGGCTCGGCCTCGCCGTGCCGCTGGCGGCGCTGGCGATCGCGATGGTGCCCGCGGCGGCCCAGGTCGCCGCACCCGCGGCAACGACGGCCGCCGGACCGACCGGCGGCTACGCGCGGCTGGGCACGATCATGATCCCGGGCAAGCCGCTGCTCACCTACGACCTCAGCTTCGTCGATCCCGTGCTGCGTCAGTACTACCTGGCCGACCGGACCAACGCCGGCATCGACGTCATCGACACCGTGAGCAACCGGTTCATCATGCGCGTGGTGGGCAACTCCAGGGTGGGCACGTTCGCCGGGCAGCAGGCCAGCAACGACGTGTCCGGCCCGAACGGAGTCACCTCCGCAGGCCTCGGGCGGGTGTGGGCCGGCGACGGCGACAGCACCATCAAGGTGATCGACATCCTCGACGGCACCGTGGTCAAGACGATCTCCACCGGCGGCACGGCGCGCGTCGACAGCCTGGTGCAGGACCCGAAGCGGCACGTGATCCTGGCGGTCAACGACGTGGATTCGCCGCCGTTCGTGACGCTGCTGTCGAGCCGGACCGGCGACGAGCGGGTGCTGGCGAGGATCACCTTCGACAACGCGACCAACGGCATCGAGAGCGTGGTCTACAACCCGCGCAACAACCTGTTCTACGTCAACCTGCCGCAGCTCGGGCCGGACCAGACCATGGGCGGGGTCGCGGTGATCGACCCGGTGACGGCCACGGTCGTGACGACGTTCCCGGTGAGCAACTGCCAGCCGACCGGGCTGGCGCTCGGGCCGCGGCGCAACCTGCTGCTGGGCTGCGCGCAGTCCAACACCGACGTGCCGGTGACGCTGGCGACGCAGGTGATCGACGACTTCAGCGGGGCCGTCACTGCGACGATCCCGCAGGTGGGCGGCAGCGACCAGGCGGTCTACGACCCGGACGCGATGGTGTACTTCCTGGCGGCGCGCTACCAGGTCGGCGGCTCCGTGCTCGGCATCATCGACGGGCGGACCAGCGCGTTCATCGGCACCGTGCCCACGGGCAAGGGCTCGCACTCGGTCGCGGTGGATGCGGTCACCAACCACGCCTACGTGGCGGAGCCGGCGAGTGCCACGGACATCGCGTGCCTGCACGGGTGCGTGGCGGTGTTCGGCAAGCCGTAGGCCCTGACCCGGCGCGATCCGCGCGGCGCCTGCCTTCTCAGCAGGCCGCGCGGATGGCTGCGATGTTGGCGGCGTAGCGGTCGGGGCCGCCGCGGAACACCGCCGAGCCCGCGACCAGGACGTCGGCGCCGGCGGCGGTGACCAGGGGGGCGGTGTCGGGCGCGATGCCGCCGTCGACCTCGACGTGGATCGGGCGGTCGCCGATCAGCGCGCGGACGCGGCGGACCTTGTCGGTCATCGCGGGGATGAAGGACTGGCCGCCGAAGCCGGGGTTGACGGTCATCACCAGGACGAGGTCCGCGCGGTCGATCACCCACTCGATCGCCTCGACGGGGGTGGCGGGGCACAGGGCGACGCCGGCCCTCTTCCCCAGCGAGCGGATCAGGGCGAGGGAGCGGTCCAGGTGGGGGCCGGCCTCGGCGTGGACGGTGATGACGTCGGAGCCCGCGTGGGCAAAGGCCTCGATGAACGGGTCGGCCGGGGCGATCATCAGGTGGGTGTCGAAGGTCGCTGTGCTGTGCGGGCGCAGGGCGGCCACGATCGGCGGGCCGAAGGTGATGTTGGGGACGAAATGGCCGTCCATCACGTCGAGGTGGATCCAGTCGGCACCGGCGGCCTCCACGGCGCGCACCTCCTCGGCGATGCGGGAGAAGTCGGCGGAGAGGATGGAGGGGGCGATCAGGGGCATGGGCTTGTCCTTGGGCGCGGGGAGGAAGGAAGGCCAGAGGCTCTGCCTCTGGACTCCGCCAAAGGCTCGCCTTTGGAAACCCCTTCGAAGCGAAGGGGGAGCATGGGGTGCCGCAGGCCCATGTCGAGGTTTCCAAAGGCGAGCCTTTGGCGGAGCTCGAGGCGGAGCCTCGACCTTGCTGGCTACGCTGCCTTCCTGCGCCGTTCCATGAGCTGGAGGATGATCGGCGTGAGGATGAGCTGCATGGCCAGGTCGAGCTTGTTGCCGGGGATGCAGATCGAGTTGGCGCGCGACATGAACGAGCCGTGCAGCATGCTGAGCAGGTAGGGGAAGTCGATGCCCTTGGGCGTGCGGAAGCGGATGACGACGATGGATTCGTCGGCGGTGGGGATCCAGCCGGCGATGAAGGGGTCGGAGGTGTCGACGGTGGGGACGCGCTGGAAGTTTATGTCTGTGTTGCTGAACTGCGGGCAGATGTAGCGGACGTAGTCGGGCATGCGGCGCAGGATCGTGTCGGTGACGGCCTCCGTCGTGTAGTTGCGCACGGAGCGGTCGCGGTGGATCTTCTGGATCCATTCCAGGTTGATCACGGGGACGACGCCGATGCGCAGGTCGGCGTTGCGGCCGAGGTCGAGGCTGTCGACCTGCACCGCGCCGTGCAGGCCCTCGTAGAGCATCATGTCGGTGGGCTGCGGCAGGTCCTCCCAGTCGGTGAAGGTGCCGGCGGGGGCGCCGAGGCGCACGGCCTCGACGGCGTCGTGGACGTAGTGGCGGGTCCGGCCGCTGCCGTCGCGTCCGTAGGCGGCGAACAGGGCGTCGAGCTCCGCCAGCAGGTTCGTGTCGGGGCCGAAATGGCTGAAGGTGTGGTTGCCGCGCTCGGTGGCCTCGATGGTCAGGCGCGCCATGGTCTCGCGGTCGTGGCGGTGGAAGGCGTCGCCCTCGATGTAGACGGCGTCGATGCGCTCTCGCGAGAAGATGCGCTCGAAGGTGTTGCGCACGGAGGTGGTGCCGGCGCCGGACGAGCCGGTCACGGAGATGATGGGGTGGCGGGCGGACATCGCGCGGGCTCAGCCCATGGCCGCGGTGCCGAACGGCAGCACCTGGCGTGGCGGTGTCGTGCTCGGGGATCTCGTGTCCGGGTGTCCTGTCATGTGCCGCTCCCCGCAGAGTCCGGGCCGCGCGGCGTGCCCGGGCGGCCCGCGGTCCCGGGCCCATCATCGCGGAGCGCGCGCGCAACGCCAACGGGGGAGATGGCGGGCAGGTCCACGATGCGCGCCGCCGGGCGGGACGGCCAGTGTCCGGTCGACCTGGGCAAGTAATGGACAGGCCACGACAGACCTGGGGCGCCGGCGTGAGAATGCGGATCTCTTCGCAGGTGCAACATGAACCGCGCGGTGTGGTCCGCATTGCACAGGCGAGCGGCTGGCGCCCGGCTGCAACCGGATGTTGCTGGTGCCGCGGTGAAGTATTTTCCGCCATGGCGGCTCTCGGGTGCGTATCCTGACAGCTTTACCGATTGTTGTTGCCTTGGGGCGATGCAAGGCGCCACGGTGTGAGCAGATAATAAACAATGAACGGGAAGGGAGGGCTCCGGGATGGACAACGATTTCCAGGTTGCCTCGACCGCGCGCCGTCCGGGCGAGGAGCCGTCCGACCAGCTGTTCGTGGGCGAGATGACGCCGCACAACGCCGAACGCCCCTGGCTCGCGATCCGGGGCGTGACCTCGGCGGTCGTGGTGGTGGACCAGGTTGTGGTCCTCTCCGTCGAACGGCCCTGAATTGGCGGGGGCAGTGTCCGCAGTGACGCGGCTCCCGTCCTGAGCGATGCGCGCCCGGCTCGGGGCGCGCTGGCGCTGCCTCCGGCCCCGTGCCAGGGCGATCGTCGCGGCAGAGACGATCCCGCCGGGGGCAGCGCCCTAACCCTTTTCCTGATCCGACATACGCCGGTGCTGGTGAAGCCCGGCCTGTGCTACGGCCGACTGGACCTTCCCTTGCGCGCCAAGGCGGACCGCGATGTCGCGGCTGTCGTGGTGCGCCTTGGCAACTTCACTCCCGACAGCATCCGTACCAGCCCTGCGCTGCGCTGCCGTTTGCTTGCAGATGCGATCGCGGCGGCGCGCGGCGGCGCGGTCGTGGAGGATGCGCGGCTGGCGGAGCTGGATTTCGGCGAGTGGGAAGGCATGGCGTGGGACGATGTCCCCCGGGCGGCGCTGGATCGGTGGGCGGCAGACCTGACGGGATTCGCACCGCCCGGCGGGGAGAGCGGTGCGGCGCTGGTGGCGCGGTGCCGGGCGGCCTACGCGGCCCTGCCACCGACGGGGTGCCATGCCATCGTGTCGCACGGCGGGCCGCTGCGGGTGCTGGGGGCGCTGGCGGCGGGAACGGCCGTGGACCTTGGGGTGGCGGCGCAGGCGCAGGGCGAGGTGCGGGTGTTTGCAGGGGCGGCGCCACCCCGGGACGCGAGGCGGGCGAGCGGGGCTGCAGGACCTTCCTAGGCACTTCCGGGGACTTGCTTCCGGAGACACCGGGCTCGACGCACGGGAACGAGGCGCCGGTCGGCCTTTGCGGGGCAGGGTGACGTCCGGCTTCGGCCGCTTCCGGCTCTAGCGGGCCAGCAGGGTCAGGACGGCGCACTCCGCGGCCTGTTCGGTGGCGCCCAGCAGGTCGCCGGTGCGTCCGGCCAGCGCGCGACGGCCGATGCGCGCGAGAAGCAGGCCGGCGGCGGCGGCCAGGAGCAGGGACGGCACGGCCTGCGCCAGGGGCAGCAGCACCAGGGCGAGCGCCGCGCCGAAGGTCCAGCCGGCGGCGATCGCACCGGGGCGCACGTGACCCAGGCTCGCGCCGAGCCCGTCCGGGCGGGCGGGGGGAAGGCGCATCGGCAGCAGCATCGCGCAGCGGGCCAGGGCACCGGCCGCCGCCGTCGACGCAACCAGGTGCCAGGTGCCCTGCCCTGCCCCCTGCAGCGCGGCGAGCGCGGACCAGCGCAGGCCGAGCGACAGGAACAGCGCCAGGGCGCCGAAGCTGCCGATGCGGCTGTCGCGCATGATGGCGAGGCGGCGTTCCGGGGTGCGGCCGCCGCCCAGGCCGTCGGCCGTGTCGGCCAGGCCGTCCTCGTGCAGGGCGCCCGTCAGCAGAAGCGTGGCAGCAAGCGCCCAGCCGGCGCAGAGCATGGGCGCCAGGCCGAGCGTCGCTCCGAGGGTGGCAATGGCGCCGGTGGCCGCGCCCAGGCCGGCGCCGACGACGGGGTAGGCCCAGGCCGACACGCCCGGGGCGGGGACGAAGCGCCAGGGTACCGGGACGCGTGTCAGCAGGACGACCGCCTCGGCAAGGTGGGCAGCTAGGCGGGAGAGAGTCACGGAAGAGGCGATCGGGAGGAAGCAAGGCCGGGCTCTGCCCGGACCCGCAAAGGGCCGGGAGGCCCTTTGATCCCGCTTTTTAAGTGGAGGATTCCAGAGGCAAGCCTTTGGCGGGGTCCGGAGGCAGAGCCTCTGGTCTTGCCTGCGTCAGGCCGCATGCGTGTCGCGGTCGGGCACGCCGGCCTCGGCAAAGGTGGCCATGCCGGTGTGGCACGCGACGGCGGCGCGAAGCAGCGGGATCGCGAGGGCAGCACCGGACGCCTCGCCCAGGCGCAGGCCGAGGTCGAGCAGGGGAACCAGGCCGAGGGCGGCGGCCAGCGCGCGGTGGGCGGCCTCGGCGGAAACGTGGGCCAGTGTGGCGTGGTCGAGGCCGCCGGGGGCCATGCGCGCGAGGGGAGCAGCCGCGGCGGTGCAGACGAAGCCGTCGAGCAGGACGGGCACGCCCCGGTGGCGGGCAGCAAGGGTGGCGCCGAGGATCGCGGCGAGCTCGCGGCCGCCGAGGGAGGCGGCGGCGTCGAGTGGATCGCCGCGCGGCGCGGCACGGTGGCGGGCGAGGGCTGCGGCGACGGCGGAGGTCTTGCGGGCGAGGCCCGCGTCGTCGACGCCGGTGCCGCGGCCGGTCCAGTCGCTGGCGGGGCCGCCGAGCAGGGCGGCGGACAAGGCGGCCGCGGCCGTCGTGTTGCCGATGCCCATCTCGCCGAGGCAGAGCAGGTCGCAGCCGTCCGGGACGGCGGCCCAGCCGGTGGCGACCGCATCCAGGAACTCGGTTCCGTCGAGCGCGGGGACGAGAGTGATGTCGGCGCAGGGCCGGTCGAGGTGGAGCGGGTGGACGGCAAGGCGGGCGCCGGCGAGGGCGGCGAGCTGGTTGATGGCGGCACCGCCGGCCGCGAAGTTGGCGACCATCGCGGCGGTGACCTCGGAGGGGTAGGGCGAGACCCCGTGTGCCGTGACGCCGTGGCTGGCGGCGAACACCAGGATGTCGACCTGGTTCAGGCGGGGGGTGGCCCTGCCCTGCCAGCGCGCCAGCCAGGCGGCGAGCGACTCCAGGCGGCCGAGGCTGCCGGGCGGCTTCGTCAGCGTGGCGTCGCGGGCGAGGCAGGCGGCCCCGGCGGCGGGGTCGCCGGGAGGGAGCGTGGTGCAGAGGGCACGCAGGGCGGCCAGTGTGGCGGGAGGGTGGGGCACGGGTCAGGGGTCCTGAAGGGCGATGGCGTGGAAATAGGTGCCGCTGACCAGGCCGCGGCGGGCGCCGGCGGGGCCGAGGTCCTCGCCGTTGGCGTCGCGCAGGGTGGCGAGCGGCGGGTCGGTTTCGTGGCTGGAGGTGGCGTAGTGGAACTCGTGGCCGCGCAGGGTCTGGCCGGCGCGGCCGATGGGGGAGTCGTGCAGAAGGGTGGCCTCGCGGTAGCCGAGGTGCATGCGGCGGCGGGCGTAGGAGCTGTCGTGGGACAGCAGGCCGGCCATGGCGTGGCGCCGGCCCTGCGCGTCGGTCAAGCCCTGGCCGAGGGCCATGTAGCCGCCGCACTCGCCATGGACGGGGCGGGTCTGCGCGAACCGCACGAGGCCGGTGCGGAATGTCGAGGCGGCGGCCAGGGCCGGGGCGTGCAGCTCTGGGTAGCCGCCGGGGAGCCAGCAGCAGTCGCAGCCCGATGGGGGAGGCTCGTCGGCGAGGGGGGAGAAGCGCGTGATCCCGGCGCCGGCGGCGCGCCAGGCGGCGAGCATGTGGGGGTAGGCGAAGCTGAACGCGCCATCCCAGGCGAGGGCGATGCGCTGGCCGGGCGGGGGAAGCAGGCCAGGGGCGGGCAGTGCGGCGGGCGGGATGACGGGGGAGCGGGCGAGGGCGAGGATCGCGTCGAGGTCGAGGCGGGACTCGGCGAGAGCCGCCAGGCGGGCGAGCAGGGGGTCGAGAGCGGCGTGCTCGCTGGCCTGGACGAGACCGAGGTGGCGTTCGGGCAGGGCGACGGCGGGGTCGCGCGGCAGGGAACCGAGCAGGGGGATGCCGGCGGCCTCGATCGCCGAGCCGGCGCCGGCCAGGTGGCGGGAGCTGCCGACGCGGTTCAGGACGGCGCCGGCGATGCGCACGGCCGGGTCGTGGGTCGCGAAGCCGCGGGCGGTGGCGCCAGCGGACTGGGACTGGCCGGAGACGTCGAGCACGAGGAGCACCGGCAGGGCGAAGCGGGCGGCCAGGTCGGCGGCGGCACCGGTGCGGCCGGGGGCCGGGCCGGCGCCGTCGAACAGGCCCATGGAGGCCTCGATGACGAGGAGGTCGAGTGCTTCGGGGCCGGGGTGCAGGAGGGCGGCGAGCAGCGGGGGGGGCATGGCCCAGGTGTCGAGGTTGACGCAGGGCGAGGCCGAGGCACGCTCGTGGAAGGCGGGATCGATGTAGTCGGGGCCGGACTTGGCCACGCGCACCCGCAGGCCGCGCCGGCGGAGGGCGGCGACCAGGGCGAGGGTCACGGTGGTCTTGCCGGAGCCGGAGCGGGGGGCGGCGACGATCAGGGCGGGGGTCATGCCAGGGCGCCCGGAGGAAGGAAGGCCAGAGGCTCTGCCTCTGGACTCCGCCAAAGGCTCGCCTTTGGAAACCTTGACTTGGAAAACGGGATCAAAGGGTTCTCGGACCCTTTGCGGGTTCGGGCAGAGCCCGACCCTGCTTCCTTTGCCATGGTCCGCCGCGGGTCCATATCGTTGGGTGTGGAACAGGGGACTCTCAGGCGCGGCTGGACGACCGGCGCGTGTGCGGCGGCGGCGGCGAAGGCCGCGTTCGCGGCGCTGCGCGCGGGGGTGTTCGCCGACGTCGTGGAGATCCCGTTGCCGGCGGGGGGGCGGGCGGCGTTCGCGCTGGCGGAGGGCGCGCTGGTCGCGGGCGGGGCGATGGCGGGGGTGGTCAAGGACGCGGGGGACGATCCGGACGTGACGCACGGGGCACTGGTGCGGGTCACGGTGCGGGCGCTTGCCGTGGGGGCTGGGGTGCGGTTCCGGGCGGGCGAGGGAGTGGGGACGGTGACGCTGCCAGGGTTGCCGCTGCCACCCGGGGAGCCGGCGATCAACCCGGGGCCACGGGCGATGATCCTGGCGGCACTGCGCGAGGTGGCGGGCGAAGAAGGGCCGGACCTGGAGGTGGAGGTGGCGATCCCGGGAGGGGAAAGGATCGCGCTGGGGACGATGAACGCGCGCCTCGGGATCGTGGGAGGACTGTCGGTGCTCGGGACCACAGGGGTGGTGGTGCCGTACTCGTGCGCGTCGTGGATCCACTCGATCCACCGGGGCGTGGACGTGGCACGGGCCGCGGGGCTGGAGCACCTGGCGGGGGCGACGGGGAGCGTGTCGGAGGCGGCGGTGGCGCGGCTGCACGGGCTGCCGGAGCAGGCGCTGATCGACATGGGGGATTTCGCGGGGGGGTTCCTGAAGTACGTGCGGGCGCATCCGGTCGCGCGCGTGAGCGTCGCGGGAGGGGTCGCGAAGATGACGAAGCTGGCGCAGGGGCGGATGGACCTGCACTCGCGGCGGGGGGCGGCGGACCTCGGGGCGCTCGCGGCGCTGTGCCGGGCGGAGGGAGGGTCGGCGGCGCTGGCGGCGCGGATCGCGGGGTCGAACACGGTGCTGGAGGCGTTCGGGCACGCCGAGGCGGACGGGCGGCCGCTGGGGGAGGCGGTGGCGCGGGCGGCGGCGGGGGTGGTGCGCGAGGTACTGGGGGCGGGCATGGCAGGGGACGTGGCGGTGTTCGACCGCGACGGGGGGCTGCTGGCGACGACGGGGTGAGGAAGGAAGGCCAGGGGCTCTGCCCCTGGAC
>CAXSER010000059.1:0-9560 GCA_964236315.1 uncultured Acetobacteraceae bacterium
CCAGCCGCGTGCCGCCTCGTCGACGGCGACCAGCTCGGAGAGCGCGACCTCGCGCCCGCCCGCGTGCAGGCGGACCGGGCCCGTGCCGCCGCCCTGCGACAGCCCGGTGATCGCGTGCCCGCCGGTGTCGTACACCGCCACCCTGCCGCCGTGCCGCACGGCCAGCCGCCGCGCCTGCGGGAACCAGGCATACGCCACCTCGCCCTGCGCCCCGCTGGACGACGGCCCGCCGAGGCCGTCCGGCCACCACGGCCGCGATGCCGCCTGTCCCGGCGCCACGCTCCCCCCGGGCGCTCCCGGGCTGTCGCTCCCTGCCTCCACGGCCCCCAGCGCGGCGAGCTCCACGCACAGGGCGCCCACGCGCCGGCGCAGCGCCGCGTTGCCCATCTCGCCGATCATGATCATGCCGCCGCCGGCCCACTGCCCCAGGCCGCCCAGCTCCGGATGGCTGAACTGCGCCATCCCCCCGCCCGCCGCCAGCGCACGATGCAGGCACTGCGCCGCCGCCACGCTGAACCCGTGCGCCAGCGCCGCCGCCTCCAGCCGCCGATGCATCCCGGACCCGAGCTCACCCATCCCCACGCCTCCACAAGCCTGCCGGCGGAGCGTGGTCGGGCGCCCTGCACGCCGTCAACCACCCCGTGGCGGAGGCGGGGCACGGCATCGCCGGCCTCGACCCCTCGGACGCGGGCGGCACCGGCGCCGTCCGCGTGGCCGGGGCTTTTGTTCGCGAAGGCGGCAGGCAAGGCCGGGCTCCGCCCGGACCCGCGAGGGGCGAGCCGCCCCTGGACCGGCATTCGTCAGGGGATGTGCGGGGCGTCCGGGGGTCGTCGCGCGGTCGCGGTGGCGGCGCCAGGGGACGGGCGCGGCGCGGCAGGTCGCGGGCGGGCGGCCGCGCCTCGCACGGAGCCGCCCTCGTCGTCCGGTACGGTTTAGCACCGTGTTAACGTCGGCAGGGCATGGTCGTGGCGACCATGAACAGCCGCGAGCCAGATGTGGACAGCCTTCTGCACACGCCCCATGGCCCGGGGCCGTACCGCTGCGACGCCTGCCTCGCCCGCCAGGCGTCCGGCGACGCGCTGACCGGGCTGGCCGACCGCACCCTGTTCCGCGAACGGCTCGCCCGGACCCTGGACGGCAACGGCCCGCCCGGCCTGCGCCAGGCGGTCGCGGCGCCCGGAACCGCCGTGCTGCTGATCGACCTGGACCGCTTCAAGTCGGTCAACGACACCATGGGCCACGCGACCGGCGACGCGCTGCTGGTCGCCGTCGCCGGCCGCATCCGGTCCTCGCTGCGCGACGGCGACCTGGCCGCGCGCCTCGGCGGCGACGAGTTCGCCGTCCTGCTGCCCCAGGTGGCCGGGCGCGACGACGTCGCGGTGGTGGCCGAACGCCTCGTGGGCCTGCTCGCCCGCCCCTACCTCCTGGGCGGCCGCGTCGCCAACATCGGCGCCAGCATCGGCGCCGCGATCGCCCTCGCCGGCACCGGCATCGAGGGCGACGTGCTGCTGCGCCAGGCCGACATGGCCATGTACCAGGCCAAGTCCGAGGGCCGCAACCGGCACTGCTTCTTCCGCTCCGAGATGCAGGACGAGGCCGACACCAGGGTGGCGCTGGAGAACGACCTGCGCGCCGCCCTCGCACTCGGCCAGTTCGAGCTGTTCTACCAGCCGCAGCTCGACCTGAAGCGGCGCCAGCTGGTCGGGTTCGAGGCCCTGATCCGCTGGCGCCACCCCGTGCGCGGCCTCGTGCCGCCCGACGCCTTCATCCCGGTGGCCGAGCAGATGGGCCTGATCTCGGCCATCGGCGAGTGGGTCATCCGCGAGGCCTGCGCCGAGGCGGCGCGGTGGCCGGCGCCGCTCTGCGTCGCCGTCAACGTCGCGGCCGCGCAGTTCGAGAACGCGAGGCTGCTCCCGACCGTGGTGTCGGCGCTGCAGGACTCCGGCCTGCCCGGGCCGCTCCTGGAGCTGGAGATCGTGGAGACCGTGCTGCTCGGCAGCGACGGCGCGGTGATGGCGCAGCTGCACGCCCTCAAGTCGCTCGGCGTGCAGATCTCGCTCGACGACTTCGGCACCGGCTACTCGTCCCTGACCCAGCTCCGCAGCTTCCCGTTCGACCGCGTCAAGATCGACCGCAGCTTCGCCGACGACATGGCGGTCGTGCGTGCCGTCGCCGCCCTCGGCGCCAGCCTGGGGATGCGCACCACCGCGGAGGGCGTCGAGACCGCGGAGCAGCTCGAGCGCCTGCACCTGGACGGCTGCACCGAGGCGCAGGGCTACCTGCTCAGCCGCCCCGTGTGCCGCACCGACGTCGCCGGCCTCATCGCCAGCCTGCACTCGCAGCCCGGCCTGCAGGTCGCCGGCCTGCGGGCCATTCCCCACCCTTCCGCCGACCTGGACCCGGAGATCGCGGCATGACCACACGTCAGGACATCTTCCGGCTGGTCTACGTCAGCCGCAACCGGCTGCCCCGGCACACCGCGGCCCAGGACGAGCAGGTCGAGCGCATCCTGGCCTCGTCGCGACGCAACAACGCGGGCCTCGGCATCACCGGCGCCCTGCTGTTCAGCACCGACTGCTTCGCGCAGACGCTGGAAGGCCCGATGCCGGCGGTGGAGGCGCTGTTCGAGCGCATCCAGTGGGACGACCGCCACTGCGACTCGATCGTCCTGCAGGCCGGCCTGGTCGACGCCCGCGAGTTCGGCGACTGGTCGATGGCCTACGCCGGCCGCCAGGACGCCGACCGTCTGCGCTTCGACTCGCTCATCAGCGTGCCAGGACCCGTCGGCCAGGGCCAGGTCCTCGGCCTGCTGCGCGACATCGTCCTGCGCGCCGCGCCCAGCCTCTCGCCCACGCACTGAACGCGGGCCGGACGGGACCCGGCCCCGCACCCAGGCAGCCCGCGACACGGAACGCCCGGCGGCATCCGCCGAACCTCGCCGGTTCTCGGTCGCGCCGTGCCGCGAGCCGGCCTGCCCCGACCTTCGCCGGAGCCTCCTGGCCGGCGCCGGTCGAGACCCCGCCGACACCCGGCGAGTCCCCGCACGACGCCGGCCCACGGCGCCCGGCTGCTACTCGCCTTCCTCCATCGTCACCGCCACATCGGCGTTCGCCGACAGCCGCACCGTGCCGTCCTCGACCTCCGCCACCAGCCCGAGCGAGATGTAGTGGTGGTGCTGGTCCCCCGAGTCCTTCTTCGTCAGCTTGATGCGGTGGCCCTGCACGTGATCGACGGTGCCGACATGCACCCCGTCCGCGCCGATCACCTCGGCGTGCTCCTGGATCTGGCTGCTCTCGACCATGGTCGTGTCCTCCAAAGGGTTGTGCACCCCGAACGCCGCACGGGCGCCCCCGGTCGCATCGCCCCCGAACGATCACGCACATGCGCCCGCCGATCCCGCCCGTCCCGGGCTCGCCCGTGCCCCGGCCCGCCGCACGGTGGCCTCCGCAGACCCGGTTCCCGGCGCATCCGCGCAGAGGCCCCCGGCGAGTTCGCGCGGGATCTCCGGCAGGTCCTGGCAGGGGTTCCCGGCAGGTCCCGCACCGCACCCGCGCCCAGGCGGGCCCGCGCTCACCCCATGATCCACCCCGCCAGCGGCGGCACGATCACCGCCGTGACCACCCCGTTGACCCCGATCGCCAGCCCCGCGAACGCGCCCGCCGTCTCGTCGAGCAGCAGCACCTGCGCCGTCGCCAGCCCGTGTCCCGCCGTCCCCGCCGCCAGCCCGTACGCCCGCCAGTCCCGCACCCGCACCAGGCGCATCACCGGCCCCACCAGCCCGATCGCCACCAGCCCGGTGATCAGCACGAACACCGCCGTCAGCGAGGGCGCGCCGCCGATCTGCTCGCTCACCCCCATGGCGATCGGCGTGGTCACCGACTTCGGCGCCAGCGACAGCACGATCACCCGGCTGCCCCCCAGCGCGCGCGCCACCAGCATCGCGGTCGCCGCCGCCGTCACCGACCCCGCCAGCAGCGCCGGCACCAGGGCCGGCGCCGAGCGCCGGATCTGCGACCAGTTGTCGTGCATCGGCACCGCCAGCGCGACCGTCGCCGGCCCGAGCAGGAAGTGCACGTACTGCGCGCCCTGGAAATACGCCCCGTACGACGTGCCCGTCGCCAGCAGCAGCGCCACCAGCATCACGATCGCCAGCAGCACCGGGCTCGCCATCGCCGCGTTGCCGAGCAGACGCGACAGCGCCACGGCCGCCTGCCACGCCACCAGCGTGCACGCCAGGCCGAGCAGCGGCGTCGTCTCCAGGTACACCCAGACGTGCGCGAGATTCATCGCCAGGGAGGCTCCGGCCACGCGGCCCGAGGGACAGGCAGGCAGGGTCGGGCCCTGCCCGAACCCGCCAGAGGGCCGGGCCCTTTGGAAACCCCGTGCTCAGGGAACGGATTCCAAAGGCGAGCCCTTGGCGGAGTTCGAGGCAGAGCCTCGACCTTGCTTCCTGTCGCGCCGCCCATGCACCAGCCCCGCCGTGTCAGTCCGGCGCCGCGCCGCGCGACAGGCGCTGCATCACCCACCCCGTCACCGCCAGCCCGAGCGCGGTCGACACCACGATCGCCACCGACGCCGGCAGCCAGTTGTCGCGCAGCGCGCCGAGCTGCGTCACCACGCCGACGCCGGCCGGCACGAACAGCATCGACAGGTGGCGCAGCAGCCCCGCCGACGCGAGGCGCAGCTCCGGCCCGCTCTCCCCGCGCGCGACCAGGAGGGCGAACAGCAGCACCAGGCCGATCACCGGCCCCGGCAGGCTGAGCCCGAAGGCGCGCGCGACCACCTCGCCGGCGAACTGGCAGAGGACGAGGGTCGTCAGACCCTGCAGCAACCGGCTACTCCGTGGGCACGTGCAGCGCGAAGCCCAGCCCGGGCTTCATGCGGCTTTCCTGGGCCGCGTTCGCCGACGAGTTGCGCGAGTAGCCGCCGGCCTCGGTGCTCTTGCTGCCCCGGCTGATCACCGAGGGCTGCACCGGGTCGCTGGGGCCGCCGGTGTCGTACTGCGGCTCCAGGGTGCCCTCGTTCGGCACCGGCGCCCGCTCGTACAGCGGCGTGCCGTCCGGCAGCTGGGCCACGCCGCTCCCGCTCGGCGCCAGGACCGGCAGGTCGGGGCGCGCCATGGTGAACTGCAGCGGCGGGCCGCCCGCCCGCGCCGGCGACACCGGCGCCGCCAGGGCCGCGAGCGCGAGCACCGCGGCGGTCCGCATCGCCGCGCCGCGGGGCCGGATGCCGCACGGGCGGGCCACGAGAAGGCTGCGCGTCATGACAGGGCTCCTTCGACGGGGAGGCGCTGCGTGCCGCGGCGATCCCCGGCGGGATTGCCGGCAGGGGCGCCGAGCGGGCCGTCGCCGGCGGCGCGCCATGCCTCCAGCGCCCAGCGCACGGTGGGGAACGCCAGGGCGTCCCAGGGGATCTCGGACCACGCGAACAGCCCGACCTCCAGGCTCTCCTCGCCGGCGAGGATCAGGTGCTCCGCCCCTTCGTCGGCGAAGCGCGCGCGGAACATCATCAGCACCTGGCCGATGCGGCTGATGCTGAACACGGCGAGCAGCCCGTCGGTGACGATGGCCGCCCCCGCCTCCTCGGCCGCCTCGCGCCGCGCCCCCTCCTCGGGGGTCTCGTCCAGCTCCAGGTAGCCGGCCGGCAGGGTCCAGAACCCGCGCCGCGGCTCGATCGCGCGCCGGCACAGCAGCACCTGGCCGGCGCGCGAGACGACGGAGCCCACGACGACCTTGGGGTTGCGATAGTCCACATGGCCGCAGGTCGAGCACACCATGCGCTCGCGCGTGTCGCCGTCCGGGGTGCTGAGGGAGAAATCCGGCATCCGCACAAACTGCACGACGACCCGCGACTCATCAACAGAGTGAGAGCAGAAGTGATTTTTGTTACAGGCGCCGCAACACCGGACCCGCCGCGGCGGACGCCTTGCCGGGCCGGGTGCCGGCGCGCCCGCCGGTGCGCGCTCAGACCGAGAGGTTGAGCAGCGACCCCCGTGGCGCTGGCCTGCCCGGCACCAGCGACTGGGTCGCGGGCGCCTGGCCGACGGGCGACACGGCCCGCTCGGCGATGTCGCGCGCGGCGACCAGGGCCGGGCGCAGGGAAGCCTGACGCGCCGTGGCGGCAGACTGCGAGAACGCGGAGAGCGATGCCAGGGATACCATGCGCCGATCCTGGCACGACTTCGTCACCGAAACATTAAGGCGACGCCGGGCCCTGCCCCCTGCTTGAGGGCGGGGACCCGCCAGGCGCGAGCCACCCCTGGACCTGCCTTGCTTGAGGGAAGCCGGTCCAGGGCGGCTCGCCCTGGCGGAGCTCGAGGCAGCGCCTCGACCTTGCCTGCCTCACCCCGGAAAGATCGTCCCCTCCAGCGCCGCGATCCCCGGCAGCACCTTGCCCTCCAGCCACTCCAGGAAGGCGCCGCCCGCCGTCGACACGTAGCTCATCTGCTCCAGCACCCCCGCGTGGCGCAGCGCCGAGACCGTGTCCCCCCCGCCCGCCACGCTGCGCAGCCGCCCCGCCTGCGTCGCCTCGCCCACGGCCCTGGCGAGCGCCACGGTCGCCGCGTCGAACGGCGGCGTCTCGAACGCCCCCAGCGGCCCGTTCCACACCAGGGTGCGCAGCGACGGCAGCCGCGCCACCAGCGCCGCCACCGTGCGCGGCCCCACGTCGAGGATCATCGCGTCGCTCGCCACGTCCTCGACCGCCACCACGCGCGTCGGCGCGTGGGCGCGGAACTCCGTCGCCGTGACCGCGTCCACCGGCAGCACGATCTCGCACCCGCTCGCCTTCGCGCGGCCCAGGATGTCGAGCGCCGTGCCGTGCATGTCCGGCTCCTGCAGCGACTTGCCGACCCGGATGCCCTGCGCCGCGAGGAAGGTGTTGGCCATCGCGCCGCCGATCACCAGCACGTCCACCCGTCCCAGCACGTTGCCGATCAGGTCGAGCTTGGTGCTCACCTTGGCGCCGCCCACGATCGCCGCCACCGGCCGCTCCGGGTCGTCAAGCGCCGCACTCAGCGCCTCCAGCTCGCGCTGCATCAGCCGCCCGGCGTGCGACGGCAGGTACTGCGCCACCCCGTGCGTGCTGGCGTGCGCCCGGTGCGCCGCGGAGAACGCGTCGTTGACGTACACGTCCGCCAGCCTCGCCATGTGGCGCGCCAGGTCGGGGTCGTTCGCCTCCTCGCCCGGGTGGAACCGCGTATTCTCCAGCAGCAGGATGTCGCCGTCGCGCATCGCCGCCACGGCGTCCTCGGCCACCGGCCCGATGCAGTCCGCCGCGAAGCCCACCGGCCGGCCGATCGCCTCCTCCAGCGCCGCCGCCATCGGCCGCAGCGACATCGCCGGCACCACCTGGCCCTTCGGGCGGTCGAAGTGGCTGGCGACGATCACCCGCGCGCCCTTGTCGGCCAGCTCGCTGATCGTCGGCGCCACGCGCTGCAGGCGGGAGATGTCGGAGATCTTCCCGTCGCGCATCGGCAGGTTGAAGTCCACGCGCAGCAGCACCCGCTGGCCGTAGGGATTGAAGGCATCGATCGTGCTGAACGCCATGAGCGGGGCCCCTGAAGGAAGAAAGCAAGGCCGGGCTCTGCCCGGACCCGCCAAAGGGCCGAGCCCTTTGGAAACCATGACTTAAGGAAGGAAGCACACACCCCGGAAAACGCCGGTCCAGGGGCGGCTCGCCCCTGGCGGGTCCAGGGCAGAGCCCTGGCCTTGCTGCCTACAGGCTGCCGAGCCGCGCCGCCGTGTCGACCATGCGGTTCGAGAACCCCCACTCGTTGTCGTACCACCCCACGACGTGCGCCATCGCGCCGCCGTCCACGACCTGCGTCTGGGTCGCGTCGAACGAGCACGACGCCGGCACGTGGTTGAAGTCGGTGCTGACCAGCTCTGCGGTGCTGTAGTCGAGGATGCCGCGCATCCGCCCCTCGCTCGCCGCCTTCATCGCGGCGTTGATCTCGGCCACCGTCGCGTTGCGCTCCAGGTTCACGTCGAGCGAGACCAGCGACACGTTGGGCGTCGGCACCCGGATCGACGTGCCGTCCAGCCTGCCGCGCAGCTCCGGCATCACCAGCCCGACCGCCTTGGCCGCCCCGGTGCTGGTCGGGATCATCGACAGCGCGGCCGCCCGCGCGCGGCGCAGGTCCTTGTGCAGCGTGTCCACGGTGTTCTGGTCGCCGGTGTAGGAATGGATCGTCGTCATGTAGCCGCGCGCCACGCCGAAGCTGTCCTGCAGCACCTTGACCATCGGCACCAGGCAGTTGGTCGTGCACGAGGCGTTCGACACGACGGTCATCTCCGGCGTCAGGACGTCCTCGTTGACGCCGAACACGATCGTCGCGTCGACCCCGTCGCCGGGCGCGGAGACCAGCACCCGCCTCGCCCCCGCGGTGAGCAGCGCCGAGGCCTTCTCCTTGGAGGTGAACAGGCCGGTGCACTCCATCGCCACGTCGACGCCCTGGTAGGGCACCTTCGACGGGTCGCGCTCGGCGGAGACGCGGATCGGGCCGATGGTGCGCCCGCCGTCGCGGATGGTGATGGTGTCGCCGTCGACGACCACCTCGCCGGGGAAGCGGCCGTGCACGCTGTCGTAGCGCAGCAGGTGGGCGTTGGCCTCGACGCTGCCCAGGTCGTTGATCGCCACCGGCACCACGTCGTCGCGCCGGCTCTCCACGATCGCGCGCAGCACCAGGCGACCGATGCGCCCGAACCCGTTGATGGCAACCTTCACGGCCATGGCGGCATCCCCTGCAAATGTGCCCCCTGCTTACAGGGCGAGCCCGGCGGGTTCCAGAGCACGCTCGTCATGCCCGCCCTGTCCCGGCCAGGACAGCAAGGTTGAGGCTCTGCCTCAAACTCCGCCAAGGGCTGGGCCCTTGGATCGCCTTCCCTAGGTGAGGCCAGTCCAGGGCGGCTCGCCCTGGCGGGTCCGGGCGTAGCTGGCCGAAGGTTCCGATGGCCCTCTTGGGCCATTGGAATGGCCAGCGGAGGGAGAGCCCGGCCTTGCTTGCCTGCTACTCCGCCACCATCGCCGCCGGCCTCGCCGCCAGGGCCGTGCACAGCGCGACCGCCTCGCCGAGCGAGGTGACGATGGTCTCCCCCGGCCCTTCCGCGCGCAGGGCCGCGAGCATGGGGCTGCCGCCGGCCGCGTGCCACAGGCCGACGATCACCGTGGCGTCGGGCATGGTGCGGCGGATGCGGCGCAGGAAGTAGCGGATCGAGGACGGGGTGCTGCCCTCCTTCAGCACGCACAGGCAGCACAGCCGCACCGCGCCCGGCCCCGGCGCCTGCCCCGCGCCGAGGCTGGCGTTGGGCTGCACCGCCGCGCCGAAGCCGTGCAGGGCGAGCACCTGCGCCGCCATGGTCGCAGCCAGGTCGTCGAGCTGCCCGCGCCCGGGGATGCACAGCACGCTGCCCTCCTGCGCCCAGGCCGCGGGCAGCACCGGCGGCGCCCCCGGCCCGCCGGCCACGCCCGCCTCCTGCACGGCGAGCCTCTGGCCCATGCCCGACTGGCCCATGCCCGACTGGCCCATGCCCGACTGGCCCATGCCCGACTGGCCCATG
>CAXSER010000059.1:9660-10748 GCA_964236315.1 uncultured Acetobacteraceae bacterium
CCCGACTGGCCCGCGGCCGACTGGCCTGTGGCCGCCTGCCGCCCTGTCCCGCCGCCGGCCAGCGCCGCGCGCGCGTCCTGTCGCCCCCGTCGTACCCGCACCAGCCGCCCGAACGCGCCGCCGCGCACCACCGGCACCGCCGTCCCGGAGGCCGCGCGCGCGGCGAGCTGGCCGAGCAGCCCCTCGATCTGCTGGTGGATGGAGTCCAGCCGCTCGAACTCCAGCTTGTCCGAGGACAGGTCGGCCTGGGCCAGCGCCAGCCCCGGCAGCGCCACCTGGTCGTAGTACTCCGCCAGCGAGTGCCCGCGCATCCGTCCCAGCGCGTCCGTGGCCAGGCCTCGCCGGTTGCCCTCCAGGGCGCGCTGGTAGAACGTCTCGGGCGGGTCGAGCGGCGCGCGGTCGCCGAGCATCACGTCGAGGAACGCCAGCGCCTCCACGTGCCGCCCCAGCACCACGAGGCACACCGTCAGGGGCGTGGCCAGCAGCAGCCCGATCGGCCCCCACAGGAAGGTCCAGAACGCGGCGGCGACGATGATCGCCACCGGCGAGAGGCCGGTGCTGTGCCCGTAGAGCAGCGGCTCGACCACCTGGCCCATCACCATCTCGCCGAGCACGAACAGCAGCAGCACCCACACCGCCATCGACCAGCCCGGCACCACGGCGAGCGCCAGCAGCAGCGGCGGCACCACGGCGACGAAGCTGCCGATGAACGGCACGAAGCGCATCAGCCCGGCAAGGATGCCCCACAGCACCGGGTTCGGCAGCCCGAGCAGCCACAGCCCGCCGCCGATGAGGCAGCCGAACGCGGTGTTGATCGCCACCTGCGTCAGGAAGAAGCGCGACAGCCGCGCCGCCGCGTCGTTCATCGCCAGGATGGTGCGGTGCAGGTCGTGGCGCCCCACCAGCCGGATCAGCCGGTCGCGCAGGTCGCCGCGATACAGCAGCACGAAGATCACGAACACCACGACGATGCCCGCCGTCGCCAGCGGCGAGAGCAGCGGCGCCAGCACGCTGCGCACCACCACCAGCGCGCTGCCGCCGTCGAGCCCGCCCGTTGCAGTGGCCGCGCTCGCCGCGGGCGGCGGGGC
>CAXSER010000060.1:0-10705 GCA_964236315.1 uncultured Acetobacteraceae bacterium
GAAGGCCAGGGCTCTGCCCTGGACCCGCCAGGGCGAGCCGCCCTGGACCGGCCTTTCTAAGAGAAGCCGGTCCAGGGGGGCTCCCCCTGGCGGGGTTTGGGGCAGAGCCCCGACCTCGCCTCGCACGAGCCCCCTTCCGCCGCGTCGCGTGTTGGATTGTAATCCGCCGGTTGATCTCGCGTAATCCATGCAGACCTACATCTGCGCCCGGCGACGACGAGGCCGCGCCCCCCGGGCGGCGCGGCACACAGGGAGAGTTTTGGGCATGAACATCCGCAGCGGCCTTCTGGCCGGCGCCGCCTTTGCAGTGGGCGTCGCGGCGCTGCCCGCCTCCGGCGTCCTCGCGGGGCATTTCGGCATCCCGCTGGCCTGGGCGCAGGAGACCTCGCGCGCGGACACCTACAAGCTGCTCACCCTGTTCGGCGACGTGTTCGAGCGGGTGCGCGCGGACTACGTCGAGCCGGTGACGGACCGCGACCTGGTGGACAACTCGCTGAACGGCATGCTGACCGGGCTCGACCCGCACAGCTCTTACATGAACGCCAAGCAGTTCCGCGACATGCAGGTGCAGACGCGCGGCGAGTTCGGCGGGCTCGGGCTGGAGGTCACGCAGGACAACGGCATCATCAAGGTCATCGCGCCGATCGACGACACCCCGGCGTCGCGCGCGGGGATGAAGTCGGGCGACCTGATCCTCAGCCTGGACAACATGAGCGTGCAGGGCCTGTCGCTGAACGACGCGGTGGACAAGATGCGCGGGCCGCCCGGCTCGACCATCAAGCTGCTGATCAAGCGCGAGGGGGTGGAGAAGCCGCTCGACGTGTCGATGCAGCGCGAGGTCATCAAGGTGCAGGTGGTCAAGTCGGCGATGTACGACGGCGTGGGCTACGTGCGCCTCGCCTCGTTCAACGAGCAGACCGACCCCGGCCTGCGCTCTGCGATCACGAAGCTCAAGGCGCAGGCCGGCGGCTCGCTCAAGGGGTTCATCCTCGACCTGCGCAACAACCCGGGCGGGCTGCTCGACCAGGCGGTGGACGTCTGCGACGACTTCATCCCGGACGGGGAGATCGTGTCGACCCGGGCGCGGCACTCCGAGGACAGCCAGCGCTGGAACGCGCGCGGCACCGACCTCGTGGCCGGCGTGCCGATGGTGGTGCTGATCAACGGCGGCTCGGCGTCGGCCTCCGAGATCGTGGCGGGTGCGCTGCAGGACCACCAGCGCGCGGTGATCGAGGGCAGCCGCAGCTTCGGCAAGGGCTCCGTGCAGACGGTGATCCCGATGAAGCCGGGCGACGGGGCGATCCGCCTGACCACGGCGCGCTACTACACGCCGTCGGGGCGCTCGATCCAGGGGCTGGGCATCGCGCCGGACGTGCCGGTTGCCGAGAGCCGCGAGGAGGAGACGCGGTTCCTGCCCGACCACGAGGCGGACCTGAACCACGCGCTGAAGAACGAGGGGGCGTCGAGCCCGACCACGCCGCCCGCGCCGCGCAACGACCTGCCTGAGGTGGCGTCGTCGATCCCGAAGATGCCGCCGGACAACTTCGCCAAGTTCGACCCGACCAAGCCGGAGACCGACTTCCAGCTGCAGCAGGGGCTGACGCTGGTGCGGGCGATGGAACAGCAGCGCCACGCCTCGGCGCGCTGAGGGCGGGCGGCGAAGCGGGGCCTCGCGGTGCCTCCCGCAGACGCGGCAGTGTCCCGGGTCCTGGCGCTGCGTGACCGCCTGACCTGGCGCCGCCTGGGCCTTGCCTGGGCGGCGCTGGCGGTCCTGGCGGGCGCCGGGGGCGGCGTGCTGCAGTGGCTGGGTGCGCCCAGGGAGCAGGCCGCGTCGTCTCCGGCCGCCTCGGCGCCCGGCTCGGATGCGGGCGAGGCCGGACACCGGGCCGAGGGCTTGCCCGTCGAGGCGCCCGAGGTCGGCTCACCTGAGGCGGGCAGCCGCCAGAGCGGAACTTCCCAGAGCGGAACTTCCCAGAGCGGAACTTCCCAGAGCGGAACTTCCCAGGGCGGCAGTCCACAGTCGGGCACGGGGCTCGTCGTGCCGCACGACCTCGCGAGCACGGTGGCGCCGGCCGTGCCCGGGCCGACGCTGCTGCGCCCGTCCGGCGGTCCGGAGCGCCGCGAGGCGACGATCGCTCCGCCAGGGCTCGCGCCGGGCACGGCGGGGAGCCAGGTGGCGCAGGCCCCCGCGTCCGGCGCCATGAACGTGCCGGCCGGGGCGCCCGGGGCGGCGACGGCCACTCCGCCCGGCGCTCCCGTGGCCGGCGATGCCGCGCGCACCGCGGACGGCGCGGCGGACGGGCATCCCGCCGGCCTGCCCGCGCCCGTCCAGGACGGCCCGGTGATGGTCGCGGCGCCGCTGGCCGCGCTGCTCGAGCCCGGGCCGGACGGGCTGTCGCTGCCGAAGGTGGGCGCGTACGGGCTGGCGCCGATGCAGGCCTATGCGCGGCCGTTCGCGGCGCCGCCCGGCGCGAAGCTGGTGGCGATCGTGCTCGACGGCATCGGCCTGTCGGAGTCCGACAGCATGGCCGCGATCAACGCCCTGCCCGGCGCGGTCGACCTCGCGGTCTCGCCGTATGCCGCGCACCCCGACGCGCTGCTGCGCCAGGCACGGCTGAAGGGGCACGAGCTGCTGGCCTCGATCCCGATGGAGCCGGCGGGGTCGCCGCTGAACGACGAGGGCGGCCGGGCGCTGACCACCGACGCGACGCCCGAGGCCAACGAGGCCGCCCTGGCGCAGGTGCTCGGGCGGATCCAGGGCTATGCCGGCGCCACCGGCGGCTCGGACGGGCAGCGCGGCGAGCACTTCGCGCTGAGCGGGCGGCCGTTCGACGAGGTGGCGCGCGGTCTCGCGGCGCGCGGGCTGCTCTACGTCGACGCCGCAGGGGCGCGCGTGCCGCCCGGGGTGGCGTCGCGCGGCGTGGACCTGGTGGTGGACGAGCCGCCCGGTGCCGCGTCGCTGGACGCCAGGCTGGCGCGGCTGGAGGCGATGGCGCAGGAGAACGGCGCGGCCCTCGGCCTCGCCGGGCCGCCGCGCCCGGTCACCGTGGAGCGCCTCGCCGCGTGGGCCAAGGGCCTGGCGTCGCGCGGCTTCGTGCTCGCCCCCGCCAGCGCGCTCGCGGGCGCAATGCAGTCCGCGCAGCCCGGGTCGGCCGAGGCCGGGCGCGCCGGCTCCGCGGCCGCGGTGGCGACGTCGGGCCGCGCCGCCGGTCCCGGCGACCCGTTCCCCCGGAGGGCTCCATGAGCGATCTTCCCTACCGTCCCAACGTGGGCGCCGTCCTGTTCAACCGCGACGGCCTGGTGTTCGTGGCCCGGCGCGCCGACCTGCCCAACGCGGAAGGGGCGCCGGGCGGCTGGCAGCTGCCGCAGGGGGGCATCGACGGCGACGAGGACCCGCGCGCGGCCGTGCTGCGCGAGCTGGCCGAGGAGATCGGCACCGACCGGGCCGAGATCATGGGCGAGCACCCGGAGTGGCTGCGCTACGACCTGCCGCCGGAGCTGGTCGGGCGCGCGCTGGGCGGGCGGTTCCGCGGGCAGCGGCAGCGCTGGTTCGCGCTGCGCTTCACCGGCGAGGACTCCGACATCCGGCTCGACGCGGACCCGCACCCGGAGTTCGACGCCTGGCGGTGGGCGCGGCTCGACGAGCTGCCGGGGCTGGCGGTGGCGTTCCGGCGGGAGATCTACACCGCGCTGGCGGAGTCGTTCGCGCGGTTCGCGGCGAAGTAAGGCCGGGCTCTCCCTCCGCTGCCATTCCAGCGATCCAGGCGGATCGTCGGAACCTTCGGCAGCCACGCCCGGACCCGCCAGGGGCGAGCCGCCCCTGGACCGGCCTTCCTTGGGAGCCGGCCTTCCTTGGGAGCCGGCCTTCCTTGGGAGCCGGCCTTCCTTGGGAAAAGGCGATCCGAGGGCCCGGCCCTTGGCGGAGTTCGAGGCAGAGCCTCGACCTTGCTTCCTTCAGTGCGCCGGCGGCGCGTCGCCCCCGCCCTTCTTCGCCTTGGACAGCAGGAACGCCAGCGGCACCACGCAGAACGCCCCGATCGCGCAGTAGGTGAAGATGTCCGCGTATGCCAGCACCGAGGACTGGGTGCGGAAGGTCTGGTAGAGGCGCCCGGTCGCGGTGCTCTCCAGCGTGGAGGCGACGCGGCCCATGGCCAGCAGCCCCGCCTCGTACTGCTGTCGCGCCATGACGAAGCCCTGGTTGAGCGGGGTCATGTTGCGCGACATCTGCGCCATCTCGATCTGGGTGCGCTGGGTGACCAGGGCGGTGGCGAGCGAGATGCCGACGGAGCCGAGCACGTTGCGCGACATGGAGAACAGGGCGGCGGCGTCGTTGTTCATCGTGCGCGGCAGGGTGGCGTAGGCCACCGTGCTGATCGGCACGAACAGGAAGGCGAGGGCGGCCGTCTGGAAGGCGCGCATCTTCACCAGGGTGATGAAGTCGATGTAGGGCACGAGGTGGCTGGAGTAGACCATCGCGCAGCCCATCAGCGCGAAGCCGAAGGCGATGACGTAGCGCACCGCGACCCGGCTCATGATCATGCCCACGAACGGGATCAGCAGGATGATCACGAGCCCGCCCGGGGTGAGCACCAGCCCCGCGAGCGTCGCGGTGTAGCCGAGCACCTGCTGGGCGAGCTGGGGGATCAGCACGGCGCTGGAGTAGAGCAGCAGGCCGACGGCGCCGATCATCAGGGCGCCGATCGCGAAGTTGCGGTCGCCGAACACGTAGATGTTGACCACGGGGTTGCGGGCCACCAGCAGCCAGCCGATGGCGCCGAGGATGCCGAGCACGGCGAGCAGCGCGAGCACGCGGATGAACGGCGAGCCGAACCAGTCGTCGTCCTCGCCGCGGTCGAGCATGACCTGCATGCAGCCCAGGCCGATGGTGATCAGCGACAGGCCGATCACGTCGATCTTGCGCGCCTTCTTGCCGGCCCAGGGCGGGTCCTCCAGCACGGCGACCACCGCGGCCACGGTGGCCAGGCCCACGGGGATGTTGATGAAGAACACCCAGCGCCAGGAGTAGGTGTCGGTGAGCCAGCCGCCCAGCGTCGGGCCGACCACCGGGGCGACGATGGTGGCGATCGCGGTCAGGCCGAACGCCCTGCCGCGCTGGGCGGGGGGGAAGGTGTCGAGGATGATCGACTGCTGGCTCGGCTGCAGCCCGCCGCCGAAGAAGCCCTGCAGCAGGCGGAACACCACCAGCTCGCCGAGATTGGTCGAGATGCCGCACAGGAACGAGAACACCGTGAACATGAAGATGCAGGTGATGAAGTAGCGCTTGCGGCCGAAGGTGTCGGACAGCCAGCCGGAGATGGTCAGCACGATGCCGTTGGCGACCAGGTAGGAGGTCAGCGCCCAGGTGGCGTCGTCGTACGAGGACGAGAGGGAGCCGGCGATGTGGGGCAGCGAGACGTTGACGATGGTGGTGTCGAGCACCTCCATGAAGGCGGCCAGGGTGACGACGACCGCGATCAGCCAGGGGTTGGACTTCGGCTTCCAGTCCTGCTGCCCGGACTTGTCGCCGGACTTGCCGCTCACTTCAGCTCCACCGTGGGCTCGACGGAGATGCCGAGCGGCAGCGGCAGGGTCGGGTCCAGGCCGCTGTCGATGACGATCTTGACCGGGACGCGCTGGACGATCTTGACGTAGTTGCCGGTGGCGTTCTCCGGCGGGAAGGCGGTGAACTTCGAGCCCGAGCCGAGCTGGATGCCGTCGACGTGGCCGTGCAGCTTCAGCGTGGGGTAGGCGTCGATGCCGATGCGGACGTGCTGGCCGGGGCGCATCCGGGCGAGCTGGGTCTCCTTGAAGTTGGCGGTGATCCACACCTCTGGCGAGACCAGCGACAGGATCTGCTGCGCCTGCTGCACGTAGTCGCCCTGGTTGACGTTGCGGTGGGTGATCCAGCCGTCCATCGGCGCCGTCACCTGGGTCCAGGCGAGGTTCAGCTCCGCGGTGGCCAGCGAGGCGCGCGCCTGCTCGACCGCGGCCTCGCGCTGCTTTCCGGTGGCGGTCTGCTGGCCGATGTTGGGGGCCACCGGCGTCGCCTGGGTGACGGCGGCCTGCGCCTGCTCGACCTGGGCGTTGGCCTGGCCCAGGGCCGCGGTGCTGGCGTCGACGTCGGCCTGGGTGGTGGCGGCGCGGTCGATGCGGTGCTGTCGGTTGAAGTCGGTCTGCGCCTTGAACTGGTTGGCCTTGGCGGAGTCGAGGTTGGCGCGGGCCTGCTGCAGCTGCGCGGGGAAGGTGACCTTGGCCACCTCGGTCGCCTGCTGCTGCGAGCGGACCTGCGCCTCGGCGGTGGCGAGCGAGGCCTGCGCCTGGTCGCGGGCCGCGATGTAGTCGCGCGGGTCGACCTGGATCAGCAGCTGGCCCTGGTGGACGAACTCGTTGTCGTTGACCGCGAGCTTCGTGACGTAGCCGGCGACGTGGGGCGCGATGGTGACGGCGCGGCCGTCGGTGTAGGCGTCGTCGGTGTCCTCCAGGTCGCGGTTCGACCACCAGTAGGTGAAGCCGCCGCCGATCAGGACCAGCAGCACCAGGACGATGCCGGCGCGCACGAACGGGCGCGCCTTCCTGCGGCGCTTGGCCTGCTCGGGGTCCTCGTCGTCGCCCTTCTTGTCGCCGCCCTTCTTGTCGTCGCCGTCCTTGCCGGACTTCGCGCCCTTGTCGTCGCCGCCCTTGTCGTCGCCGTCGGGCTCCCGGTCGTCGTCCTGCTTCTCCGGGGAGGTGCGGGAGGGGCGGTCTGCGTCGTTGCGGGGCGCGGGCGCCTCGGAAGCGGACCGGGCGTCGTCGGCCTGCTCCCGGGCGGGGGAGTTCGCCGGCGCGGACTGGCGCTCGTCGTGCTCGCGCGCGTCGTCGACCTGCTGCCTGTCCATCGCGAACGCTCCCCTTGGCCGGAGCGGCAGTCCCGCGCGGGACACCTCCGCCATCCGACGGCTGACCGATCGGTCAGCGACGCCGAGGTTTTAGCGGATCGGCCGGGCGCAGGAAAGGCCGGTGTTGCACTGCGCAACGTGACGGCGCCGTCTGACGCAACCGTGTCCGGCTGCGTACCGGCGCGGCGCATGGCTCGTGCGGCAGCCGTGCGCCGCGTGCCGGGCTAGCGGGCCGGCAGGGCGTCGCCGCAGAACGCGGGCAGGCTCAGCGGATCGTTGTTGGCCAGCGCGGAGCAGCCCTGGCGGATGCCGAGCACCAGTTCGTCGCAGGGCTGCTCCAGGCGGCAGACGGTGCCGGAGTGGATCACCGCGGCGCACTGCACCGCGAGCGTCGAGGCGCGCTGGAAGCCCACGGAGGCGAGGCAGCTGCGCAGCTCCGCGGCGCCCGAGGGGAGGGGCGACAGTCCCAGGGCCACGAGGGCCGCCACGCACAGCCTCATCGGTCGGCCTCCTCGTCTGCGAGGGGAGGAGAACCGAAGGCGGGGCGGGCCGCAAGGGCGGAAGAGGGGGAAAGCGGGGCCGGGCCCTGGTTCCCGACGTATGCCCGGGTGGGGGACGAGGCTGGCGAAGAGGCGCCGGCCGGCCCTGGCTGGTGGAGCGGGCAGCGGAGGGAGACCTGGCCTGCCCGCTCCGGCAGGTCGTCGTCGACGGGCGACGGGCGTGGCTTCCGGCCCTGGTCCGGGCGTACTGCCGCGCGAGACGCCGGGCGTACTGCCGGGCGAGACGGATCGGGGGTTTTCCGGGGCGGATGTCCGGCGTGGCGAGACGCCGTGGGGCGTCCGGAGCAGGCCGGGCCGGAGCCGGCGGGGGCGGCGTACGGCGGAGGCGGCGAGGCGGCGTTCGGGGCTGGGCCTCGCGCTCGCGCCTGGGCCCCGCGCGTCGCACACGGCATGATGCCGCCATGCGCCGCGTCGTCGTCATGGGACCGCCCGGGAGCGGGAAGTCCACGCTCGCCCGGCTTGTCGGCGCCGGGTGCGGGCTGCCCGTGTTCCACCTCGACCACGCGTTCTGGCGCCCGGGGTGGCGGCCGGCGCCGGCGGAGGCGTTCCGCGCCGAGGTGGAGCGGATCGCGGCCCTGCCCGCCTGGGTGATCGACGGCAACTACGGCGGCACGCTGGGGCCGCGCCTGGCGCGGGCGGATGCGGTCGTGTTCCTCGACCTGCCGCCGCGGGTGAGGCTGCCGCGGGTGCTGCGGCGCGTGCTGGTCGGCGCCGTCGTGGGGCGGGAGCAGGCGCCGGGGTGCCGGGAGCGGGTCGATCCGGCGTTCCTGCGGTATGCGCTCGGGTGGGGGCGGGAGCGGCGGGGGAAGGATCTCGCGCTGCTGGAGGGGTTCGGGGGGGCGGTGCTCGTCGCGGGGAGCGACGCGGAGGCGGGGCGTGTGGCGGGGTGGTTCCTGGAGCGGCATGGCGGGGGGACATGGGCGTGACAGGAAGGAAGGCCGGGCGCTGCCCGGACCCGCCAGGGCGAGCCGCCCTGGACCGGCGTCTTCTTGGGTCTGTCTCTGATCGGTGGCGGAATGGCTGCCTTCGGTTCGGAGCGGGGTCGCGAACAGGACGTCAAGACTGCGCGCGATGCCATCCTCCACTTCCGCGATGGTGATCACAGAGAGGTGGAGGCCGGCGCTGTTGCGCTCCATCCGGTCCCGGAGGTCCTGTCTCGGGAGGGCCTTGGTGGGCGCGGCGGCGGAGAGGAGGTTGGTGTCGACCAGGTACAAGGCTCAGAGATCGTTCCCGCGCAGGCTTGCGTGGCGGTCCGGCAGGTTCTGGGGGTCCAGCCGGGCTTCCATGAGGAGGCGGCCGAACGAGGGACCTGCGACAGGCGCCGCCACTCCTCGAAGCCGAGACGGCGCCGGAGTGCCGTGTTCGCTGGACCTCCGACCGTGCGGGCGACCCCGGCGGCGGCCGCAACGGAAACGAGCAGGAACAACAGCAGCCACGGGATCTGCCAGACTGTCCCGAGAGCCTCTCCCGGCACGATGTCGCGCATGACGCCGAGCACGATGATGTGGAACAGGTACAGCTCGTAGCTGTGACGGCCGAGCCAGCGCATGCCTCGTCCGGCGATCGACCGGGCCGCCATGGTGGAGGGCCTGGAAACGCTTCCCAGGATGATCGTCGCCGTCGACAGCGCGATGACGGTGAAGCTGAACATCACGTGGGTGCTTTCACTAAAGGATGTTGCCCGACCAGGGTCTGGATGCCAACAAGCCCCTGGGAGAGGTACTCACCTTCGTTCGCTTTTCCCCTCCCCCTTTGAACCGGACTGTCCACTCTCCACCAAGCCCGGTCATTTTGGTGCCGATCCGAGACAGCGTCCTAAGGGAGGCCGGTCCAGGGCGGCCCGCCCTGGCGAAGCTCGAGGCAGAGCCTCGACCTTGGCTTGACTGCCTCAGTACTCGAACTGGTACTTGAGGCCGACGCTGCTGCCCGGGTCGTTGTCCGGGGTGATGCCGGTGGCGGGGGTGCCGCCGCCGGTGCCGATGGTGGTCTGCAGCTTGAGGCGGCGGGTGAGGTCGACCTGGACCTGGGCCTGGGTGCCGCCGCTGGTGCCCTGTTTTGCGCCGACATACACGCCCTGGGCGACGTAGCGGCCGGCCTCGACGCTGGCGCCGTTGCCGGAGGCGGCGCTGCCCAGGGAGAGGCGGTCCAGGCCGAGGCCCTTGCGCACCTTGGACAGCGGGTCGACGCCGCCGCCGACGCCGGACAGGTCGGCGAGCGCTGAGGCGATGGCGGCGATCTGGAACGGGCTGAGCTGCTTGAGGCTCTGGCCGAACAGCAGGCGGGCGAGGACCTCGTCCTGCGGCAGCTCGGGGTTGGAGGTCAGGCTGATCTTGGGGGCGTCCGCGTAGCCGCCGACCTTGAGCATGGCGGTGACGCTGCCGGCGGTGCTGTCGGCCTCGAAGTCGAGGGTGGGGTCGATCCTGTTGTTCACGCCGGTGCCGTCGAAGCCGACGCGGCCGCGGGCGAA
The DNA here is from genome assembly GCA_964236315.1 of uncultured Acetobacteraceae bacterium. Lineage (GTDB taxonomy): Bacteria > Pseudomonadota > Alphaproteobacteria > Acetobacterales > Acetobacteraceae > CAXSEF01. The sequence goes on from CAXSER010000060.1 coordinate 9,903, forward strand.
GCGCAGGGTGGTGCCCGCGAGGCTGAAGCTGCCGCGGCGCAGGTCGAAGCCGCCGGAGATCTGGGGCGCGGCGGACGTGCCGCCGACGTGGAGCTTGCCGCCCAGCTCGGCGTCGAGGCCGTGGCCGCGCACGAAGATCTGGCCCGGTGCGTCGGCGGTGAGGTCGAGGCCGACCAGGAGGGCGGGGCCGGATGCTGCCGGCGGCTTGTCGCCGGGGCGGATGACGTCGAGCTTCGCCACGCTGGTGGGCAGGCTGCTGGGGACGTTGATGGAGGCGGAGCGGATGGTGACCGTGCCGCCGGCGTCGAGGCGGGTGCCGGCCTGGCCGCGCAGGGTGAGGTCGGCGTCGAGGACGGCGGTCAGCAGGTCGCTGGACAGGGGGCGGGCGTTGGCGGCGCGGATGCGCAGGTCGACGGGCAGGTTGGGGGCGAGCACGCCGACGGTGCCGCTGGCGGTGATGGTGCCCTGCCCCGCCTTCGCCGACAGGCTGGCGATGCGCAGGGTGTCGCCGGCGGCCTCGACCAGGGCGGTGACGTCGGTCAGGTGCAGGCCCTGCGCGAAGTCCTGGATCTCGCCGCGGTCGAGGCGGACGGTGCCGGCGAGGCGGGGCGAGGCGGCGGTGCCGGCGACCGTGGTGTCGAGCGTGAGCTGGCCGAGGACGCGGCGGCCGCCGGCGGTCAGGATCGGGTCGGCGACGGACAGGTCCACGGTGCCGCGGGCGGCCAGGGCGAGCGGGCCGGCGCCGAGGGGGGCCTGGCCGTTGACGGCGAGCCTGACCTTGGGGCCGGCGTCGAGGCGGGCGT
>CAXSER010000061.1:0-10652 GCA_964236315.1 uncultured Acetobacteraceae bacterium
GGCGGCCGCGAGCGCCAGGGCGGCCGTGGCGGCGGCGGGGGCGGGCCACCAGGCGGGCTCGGCGGTCTGCGCGAAGTAGAGCAGGACGCCGGCGCCGAGGCAGACCGGGAGCCAGAGGGCGAAGCGGCCGCGCTCGGCGTCCATCCAGGCGTGCAGGAGCGCGGTCGCGCGGCGGGCCGGCGAGGGCCAGGCCAGGGAGGCGTGGAGGGCGCGGGGATGCACAACCGCAGGTTAGGGGGCAGCGGCGAGGAAGCAAGGCTGGGCTCCGCCCAGACCCGCCCCTTCTTCAAGGCGGGGGCGAGCCGCCCCTGGACCGGCGCTTGCTTAAGGGTTGCGTTCCAAGGGCGCAGCCTTTGGCGGAGCTTGAGGCGGAGCCTCAACCTTGCTTCCTGCCCTGCGGCGCTGGCGGTATGCTCCGGGGATGACCGTTCGCACCCGTTTCGCCCCCTCCCCCACCGGCCTGCTGCACATCGGCGGTGCCCGCACGGCGCTGTTCAACTACCTGTTCACGCGCCACCACGGCGGCGAGTACCTGCTGCGGGTGGAGGACACCGACCGTGCCCGCTCGACGCAGCCGGCGGTCGACGTGATCCTGCAGGGACTGGAGTGGCTCGGGCTGTCGCCGGACGAGGCGCCGGTGTTCCAGTCCACGCGGGCCGCGCGGCACGTCGAGGTGGCGCACGCGATGCTGGAGAGCGGGCACGCCTACCGCTGCTACTGCACGGCCGAGGAGCTGCGCGAGATGCGCGACCTGGCGAAGGAGGAGCACCGCACGCCGCGCTACGACGGGCGCTGGCGCGACCGCGACCCGTCCGAGGCGCCGGCGGGGGCGCCGTTCACCATACGGCTGCGCGCGCCGACCGAGGGCGAGACGGTGGTGCACGACCTGGTGCAGGGGGAGGTGAGGGTCGCCAACGCGGAGCTGGACGACATGATCGTGCTGCGCTCGGACGGCAGCCCGACGTACCTGCATGCGGTGGTGTGCGACGACCATGACATGGCGATCACGCATGTCATCCGGGGCGACGACCACCTGACGAACACGTTCCGGCAGGTTCAGGTGTTCGAGGCGATGGGGTGGGCGCAGCCGGCGTTCGCGCACATCCCGCTCATCCACGGGGCGGACGGGGCGAAGCTGTCCAAGCGGCACGGGGCGGTGAGCGTGCTGGAGTTCCGGGAGGACGGGTATTTGCCGGAGGCGCTGTGCAACTACCTGCTGCGGCTGGGGTGGGGGCATGGCGACGCGGAGGTGCTGTCGCGCGAGGAGGCGGTGGCGCTGTTCGACCTGGACGCGGTGGGGCGGGCGGCGAGCCGGATGGACTTCGCCAAGCTCGGGCACCTGAACGGGCTGTACATGCGTGCCGCCGAGGACGACCGGCTGGTGGCGGAGGTGCTGCGGCGGCTGCATGCGCGCGCCGAGGCGGAGGGCGGCGAGGTGGCGGTAGAGACGGCGATGCGGCTGTCTGTGCTGATGCCGGGGCTGAAGGAGCGGGCGCGGACGCTGGCGGAGCTGGCGGAGGCGTCGGCGTTCCTGGCGCGGTCGCGGCCGATCGCGTTCGACGCGAAGGCGGCGGCGGTGCTGACGCCCGCGGCGCGGGCGATGCTGGGGGAGGTTGCGGTGGCGCTGGGGGCGAGCGACTTCACGCCGGAGGGGGTGGACGGCGCGCTGCGCGGGTTCGCGGAGCGGGCGGGGGTCAAGCTCGGCCAGGTGGCGCAGCCGATCCGTGCGGCGCTGACGGGGACGACGACGAGCCCGGGGATCGACGCGACGCTGGCGGCGCTGGGGCGCGAGGAGTCTCTGGCGCGGATCGCGGACGCGGCGCAGGGGTAGCAAGGCCGGGCCCTCCTTCCGCCGGCCATCCCAGTGGGCCAGGCGGGCCACCGGACCCTTCGGCCAACTGCGCCCGGACCCGCCAGAGGCCGGGCCTCCGGGCTGCCTTTCCCTTGGGAAGCCGGTCCAGGGGCGCTGCCCCTGGCGGAGCTCGAGGCGGAGCCTCGACCTTGCTAGCCTGCGGTGCGCGACTGCCTGCGCAGCGGCGGCTGCTCCGGCGCTGCGAGGATCGGGCTGACGTAGCCGACCTCGCCGCAGATGTGGGCGGCGGCCTGCGAGATGTATCCGGTGAAGTGGCGCCAGCCGGTGTTGTCGAAGGAGCGGACGTCGTAGTGGCGGTTGGCCTGGGCGGAGACGCGCAGCTCGGCGAACTCGCTGTCGTCGGCGATATCGGGCGGGTCCCGGAAATCGACCAGCGCCGGGTCCTTGGCGACCCAGAGCTCGTGGACCTCCTGGGCGAGGCGGCCGACGCGCTCCAGCGCGGGGTCGAGGCCGGGATACGGCTCGTAGGCGGCGGCGCGGGGGTTCCAGACCTCGAAGGCGAAGTCGGCGGGCGCGGCGCGGTCCTCGAAGTGCGTGATCCTGAGGCTGGGGTGGGACATGGCGGGCTCCGGCGTGGCTGGGTCGGTGCGGCGAGAGAACGAGCATCGCCCGCCGGGTGTCGCAGGCGTGGACGTTGCAGGCGGGGGTGGCAGCGCGGGTGGCGCACGTCAAGGAAACTCGACACGGCGGCCGGGGGGCAGGCGGCGATGACGCCGTTGTCAGCGGGCGGACAGGCGGGCGCGGGGCGGGCTGCGAAGGGGGACGCAGGCCGGACGTGCAACTGGGCCTTGCACGCCGGGCGATCAGCTTCTAGGAACTCGGCGCGCGTCGGGTCGCTGCTGTAGCTCAGTGGTAGAGCACTCCCTTGGTAAGGGAGAGGTCGAGAGTTCAATCCCCTCCAGCAGCACCATCGCGCGACCCTTTCCCTGTTCCGGGCGCGAGGCGTCGCCGGTGCCCGGCCGGAGACCCAGCGCATGGCCGTGCCGCCGGACCGGCCCACCCTCACCCCCGCCGCGATCGAGGCGCTGCGCGCGCGCGAGGCGGCGCAGGCGGCCGCGCTGCGGGAGAACCTGCGGCGGCGCAAGCAGCAGGCCAGGAGCCGCGAGGCGGCGGCCACCGGGCCGGACGAGCCTGTCGCGAACCCTGGCGTCCCCGACGATCGCTGACGCGGGCGATGCACGCGGGCCGGGAGGATTTGCGGCGCCAGGGCCCGTGGTCTAGACGCTCGACCGCGGGGCCGACTTCGCGCGACGGACACGCCGCGGGTCCCGGCGCGCCCCGGAGGACACCTCGCCCATGCCCGTGATGCCCGACACCTGGATCCGCGAGATGGCCGAGACGCGGGGCATGATCGAGCCGTTCTCGCCGCGACAGCAGCGCGACGGGGTGATCAGCCACGGGCTGTCGTCGTACGGCTACGACGCGCGGGTCGCCGACGAATTCCGCATCTTCACGAACGTCGACAGCGCGATCGTCGACCCCAAGGCGTTCAGCGAGGACAGCTTCGTGACCAGGCGGGGGCCGGTGTGCGTCATCCCGCCGAACAGCTTCGCCCTCGCGCACACCATCGAGTACTTCCGGGTGCCGCGCGACGTGCTGGTGATCTGCCTGGGCAAGTCGACGTACGCGCGCTGCGGGATCATCGTCAACGTGACGCCTCTGGAGCCGGAGTGGGAGGGGCAGGTCACGATCGAGATCAGCAACACCACGCCGCTGCCGGCCAAGATCTACGCCGGCGAGGGCATCTGCCAGTTCCTGTTCCTGCAGGGGGCGGGGCCGTGCGAGGTCTCGTACGCGGACCGGGCGGGGAAGTACATGCACCAGAGGGGCGTGGCGCTGCCGCGGCTGTAGCAGGAAGCAAGGCCGGGCTCTGCCCGGACCCGCCAGGGGCGAGCCGCCCCTGGACCGGCTTTCCTAGGCGCAGGACTCCAAAGGCTTGGCCTTTGGCGGAGTTTGAGGCAGAGCCTCGGCCTTGCTCAGGAGTTCGTGCCCATGCACCGCATCCGCATCCGCGGCGGCCGCCCGCTTTCCGGCACCATCGTCATCGGGGGGGCGAAGAACGCCGCCCTGCCCCTGCTGGCCTGCGGGCTGCTGACCGACGAGCGGATCGTGCTGTCCAACGTGCCGAAGCTCGCGGACGTGGCGATGATGGCCGAGCTGCTGGCGCAGCACGGCATCGCGGTCGAGGAGGACGGGCGCAGCCTGTCGCTGGGCGGGCCGATCACCAGCACCGAGGCGCCCTACGAGATCGTGCGCAAGATGCGCGCCTCGATCCTGGTGCTGGGGCCGGTGCTGGCCCGCATGGGCACGGCGCGGGTGTCGCTGCCGGGTGGCTGCGCGATCGGCACGCGGCCGGTGGACCTGCACCTCAAGGGGCTGGAGGCGATGGGCGCCGTGATCCGCCTGGAGGGCGGCTACGTGCAGGCCGACGCGCCGGACGGGCTGAAGGGCGCGGAGATCGTGCTGCCGTTCGCCTCGGTGGGGGCCACGGAGAACCTGCTGATGGCGGCGTCGCTGGCGGACGGGCGCACCGTGCTGCGCAACGCGGCGCTGGAGCCGGAGATCGAGGACCTGTGCCGCTGCCTGATGGCGATGGGCGCGGAGATCGAGGGCGTGGGGACCGGGAAGCTCGTGGTCGACGGGCGCAGGACGCTGCACGGCGGGGAGCACCGCATCGTGAGCGACCGGATCGAGACCGGGACGTACGCGTGCGCGGCGGCGATCACCGGGGGCGAGCTGCGGCTGGAGGGCGGGCGGATCGCGCATCTGGGCGCGGTGGCGCGCTCGATGCGCGAGGCGGGGGTGGAGATGCGCGAGGAGGGGGACGCGCTGCTGGTGCGCCGCGCCAACGGGCTGCACGGGGTCGATGCCATGACCGAGCCGTATCCGGGGTTCCCGACGGACATGCAGGCGCAGTTCATGGCGCTGATGTCGGTGGCCGACGGGGCGTCGATGGTCACCGAGACGATCTTCGAGAACCGGTTCATGCACGTGCCCGAGCTGAACCGGATGGGGGCGCGGATCAACGTGCACGGGTCGTCCGCGATCGTGCGCGGGGTCTCCGCGCTGCAGGGGGCGCCGGTGATGGCGACGGACCTGCGGGCGTCGGTGTCGCTGGTGCTGGCCGGGCTGGCGGCGCGCGGGGAGACTGTGGTGAGCCGGGTCTACCATCTCGACCGGGGATACGAGGCGGTCGAGGAGAAGCTGGCGGCGTGCGGGGCGGAGATCGAGCGGCTGGGGTGAGCGCCAGGGCGCGCGGGGCGGGCGAGCAGCTCCGGCGCGACCCCTACTCGCGGGGGTGGGTGGCGGCGACGCGGGACTGGTGGCGCCGCGCGCTGCGGCAGTTCCTGCTGCTGCCGATCCTCGTGGTGGGCGGCTTCCTGGCGCTGGCGGGCGTGGTGTTCGTGATCGACCAGACGGTGTGGGGGAGCTTCGAGGACGCGCATGGCGGCTCGCTGCTGTCGCGGCTGTTCGGGGACCGCGAGGCGGACAGCAGCCTGCTGTCGACGGTGGCGCAGAGCATCATCTCGGTGACCGCGATCACCTTCTCGCTGCTGCTGGTCGCGGTGCAGCAGGGGGCGGCGTCGCTGAGCAACCAGGTGTTCGACCAGTTCCTGCACCGCCGCTCGAACCAGTTCTTCTTCGGCTACTTCGTGGGGCTGAGCATCTTCGCGCTGTTCAACCTGGCGACGGTGAGCGCGCTGCACCAGCCGGTGCTGGGCACGCTGCTGTCGCTGGTGCTGACGGCGGCGGCGCTCTGCATGGTCGTGGTGCTGATCTACACGACGGTCGACCAGATGCAGGCGGCCGTCGTGGTGCGCGAGATCTGCCGGCAGGTGCTGATGGCGCGCCAGGGACAGCACGCGTTGCTGGGGCGGACGCGGCGCGCCGGGCGCTGTGGGCGGGGGCACGTCGTCGAGGTCGCGGGGCGGGAGAGCGGCTACGTGGACCGTGTGGAGGTGGCGGCGCTGGAGGCGGCCTGCGCCGGGATCGCGGGGGTGGAGGTGCGCATACGGGTGGCGATCGGGCAGGCGGTCGCATGGGGGGAGACGCTGGCCGAGCTGCGCTCCGCGTCGCCGCTGCCGGAGGCCGTGGCGGAGGCGCTGTCGGCCGCGGTGCGCCGGGCGGTGGCGGTGGACGACGAGCGGGCGCTGTCGCGCGACCCGGGGTTCGGGCTGGCGCAGCTCTCGACGATCGCGTGGACCTCGGCCAGCTCGGCCAGCTCGAACCCGGCGACGGCGGGGGTCGCGGTGCAGGGGATGCGCGACCTGCTGCTGCGCTGGGCGGAGGAGGTCGTGCCGGAGGATGCGGGCGCGGCGGTGGTGTATGGCGACGCGCTGCTGGTCCAGGCGCTGGACGGGGTGGAGGGGGTCGTGGTCGCGGCGTCGGAGTCGCTGCAGCACCAGACGCTGGCGGAGGCGTACGGGCTGCTGGCGGCGGTGGTCGGGCGGCTGGGCGCGGGCGGCCGGGCGCAGGTGGCGGCGATGGTGCTGGCGTCGCTGACGGCGCTGGGCGAGCACGTGCCGACGCGGGCGCTGCTCGCCGCGGGGACGGGGCTGGCCGACGCGCTGCGCAGGGCGGGGTGCGAGGCGGCGGCGGAGGCGCTGGGACGCGACGTCGAGGCGATGCGGGGGGCGAGCGGGCAGCTGGGCTCGCGCGGCAGCCGGGCCGGGACGGCGGGCGCGGCATAGGCGCCGCCTTTGTGCCTCGGAACGTCCGGAGGCCGGTCCAGGGGCGCTGCCCCTGGCGGGTGCAGGGCAGCGCCCTGCCCTTCCCTGCTTCGCCCGCGGCGGGCGGGGTGCTAGGACGGCCGCGACCCGCGCCGGCGCGTGCCCGGCGCCGAGATGGGACGACCTCATGACCGCCTCCCTTGTGGCCGCCGCCCTGGCGCCCGACCTCGACGCGAAGCTGGTGCTGGCGCTGCCCAAGGGGCGCATCCTCGGCGAGTGCGGGCCGCTGCTGGCGCGCGCGGGCGTGGTGCCGGCGGCGGACATGGTGGACGAGGACAGCCGGCGCCTGCGCTTCGAGACCAGCGACCCGCTGCTCGACGTGGTGCGGGTGCGGCCGTTCGACGTCGCGACGTTCGTGGCGTACGGCGGCGCGCAGCTCGGGATCTGCGGGGCGGACGTGCTGATGGAGTTCGACTACCCCGAGATCTACGCGCCGCTCGACCTCGGGATCGGGGCGTGCCGGGTGTCGGTGGCCGAGGCGGTGGCGACGGCGGGGAGCGACGATCCCGGGCGCTGGTCGGACGTGAGGGTGGCGACGAAGTATCCGGCAATCGCGCGCAGGCATTTCGCGGCGCGCGGGGTGCATGCGCAGGTGGTGCATCTGAACGGGGCGATGGAGCTGGCGCCGGGGCTGGGGCTGTGCCGGCTGATCGTGGACCTGGTGCAGACGGGCTCGACGCTGCGGGCCAACGGGCTGCGCGAGACGGAGGTGATCGCGCACGTCACCAGCCGGCTGATCGTGAACCGGACGGCGCTGAAGACGCGGCCGCAGGCGGTGGGGGCGTGGATCGAGCGGTTCCGGGCGGCGGTGGCCTGACGCAAGCAAGGCCAGAGGCTCCGCCTCCGGACTCCGCCAAAGGCTCGCCTTTGGAAACCTCGACCTAAGTAAAGCCGGTCCAGGGCGGCTCGCCCTGGCGGGTCCCCGCCTTCAAACATGGGGCAGAGCCCTGGCCTCATCTTCCTCCTTCCGGAGCCGCCCATGATCCGTCTGCACACGCGCGACCCCGACTTCGAGGCCGGCTTCGCGGCCCTGCTCGACCAGGCGCGCGAGACCACGTCGCGGGTGGACTCCGTGGTGCGCGCGATCATCGAGGACGTGCGGGCGCGGGGCGACGCGGCGCTGTGCGAGTACACGGAGCGGTTCGACGGGGTGGCGGTGGCGCCGGGCGCGCTGCGGGTCACGGCAGAGGAGATCGAGGCGGCGGCGGCGGGGATCGCGCCGGAGCTGGCGGGTGCGCTGGAGCTGGCGGCGGGGCGGATCGAGGCGTTCCACGCGATGCAGATGCCGGCGGACGTGGAGACCACGGACGCGGCCGGGGTGCGGCTGGGGATGCGGTGGAACGCGCTGGACGCGGTCGGGCTGTACGTGCCGGGGGGCAAGGCGGCGTATCCGTCGTCGGTGCTGATGAACGCCATTCCGGCGCGGGTGGCGGGGGTGGCGCGGATCGCGATGTGCGTGCCGTGCCCGGGCGGCGTGCTCAACCCGCTGGTGCTGGCGGCGGCGCGGCGGGCGGGGGTAGGCGAGGTGTATCGCGTGGGCGGGGCGCAGGCGGTGGCGGCGCTGGCGTGGGGGACGGCGACGGTCGCCGCGGTGGACAGGATCGTGGGGCCGGGCAACGCGTATGTCGCGGAGGCGAAGCGGCAGGTGTTCGGGCGGGTGGGGATCGACGGGATCGCCGGGCCGTCGGAGGTCGTGGTGATCGCGGACGGGGCGAACGACGCGCGCCACGTCGCCGTCGACCTGCTGGCGCAGGCGGAGCACGACGAGTCGGCGCAGTCGATCCTGATCACGGACGACGCGGGGTTCGCGGACAGGGTGATCGCGGCGGTGGAGGCGGAGCTGCGCGCGCTGCCCAGGGCGGCGATCGCGGGGGCGAGCTGGCGCGACCACGGGGCGGTGATCGTGGTGGCCGGCATGGCGGAGGCGGCGGCGCTGTGCGACCGGCTGGCGCCGGAGCACCTGCAGCTGATGGTCGACGATCCGGACGCGCTGTTCGCCACGATCCGGCACGCGGGGGCGGCCTTCCTCGGGCGGTGGTGCCCGGAGGCGCTGGGGGACTACGTGGCGGGGCCGAACCACGTGCTGCCGACCGGGCGCACGGCGCGCTTCGCCTCGGGGCTGTCGGTGTTCGACTTCCTCAAGCGCACGACGTGGGTGGGCGTGGACCAGGCGGCGCTGGGGCGGATCGGGCCGGCGGCGGTGGCGCTGGCGGACGCGGAGGGGCTCGGGGCGCACGCGCGGAGCGTGGCGATGCGGCTGGGGCAGTAGGGCCAGGGTTCTGCCCCCTGCTTCAAGGCGAGGACCCGCCAAAGCGAGCCGCCCTGGACCGGCATCATGAAGGCAAGTTGCGGGACGCGGGGCTGACCGGGCGGGTAATGCGCTTGACCGGGGGGGGCGGGGTCATCATGTTCCGGCCCGAAACCGATGTTCCCTGACTGTCAAGGATGCTGATGTCCAAAGAAGATATGATCGAGTTCAGCGGCATGGTGATGGAGCTTCTGCCCAACGCCATGTTCCGGGTGAAGCTCGACAACGAACACACCATCCTCGCCCACACCAGCGGCAAGATGCGCAAGAACCGCATCCGCGTGCTGGCCGGCGACCGCGTGAACGTGGAGATGACGCCCTACGACCTGTCCAAGGGCCGCATCACATTCCGCTTCAAGTAGAGCCGGGGGCGGATTCGTCCCAGGCGGAGGTGCTTCCCGCCAGCTCGATCCAGGGTGGTTTGCCGGCAGCCGACATGGCCGGTCCAGGTGCTGTGGCGGGGGCCGATGTGGCGCCGGACCCTGCGGCGCAAGGCGAACGGGCGGTTTCGCGTCGGGCGCCGCTGGTGCTGGCGAGCGCGAGCCCGCGGCGGCTGCAGCTGCTGGCGCAGATCGGGGTGGTGCCGGACCGGGTCGTGGCCACGGACATCGACGAGACGCCCGGGCGCGAGGAAGTGCCGCGGGTGTATGCCGAGCGCATGGCGCGGGAGAAGGCGGAGGCCGGTGCCGCGCCAGGGTCGTTCGTGCTGGCGGCGGACACGGTGGTGGCGGTGGGGCGGCGCATCCTGCCCAAGGCGGTGAGCGAGGCGGAGGCGCGGGCGTGCCTGGCGCTGCTGTCGGGGCGGCGGCACCACGTGCTGACGGCGGTGGTGCTGGTCACGCCGGAGGGGGCGCGGTCGGAGCGGGTGAGCGACAGCTCGGTGATCTTCAACCGGCTGACGGACGCGCAGGTCGAGGCGTATCTCGCGGGCGGGGAGTGGGAGGGCAAGGCCGGGGGCTACGCCATCCAGGGGGCGGCCGGGGGGTTCGTGCGGTTCCTGTCGGGGAGCTACAGCGGGGTGGTCGGGCTGCCGCTGTTCGAGACGGCGCAGCTGCTGCGCGGGCGGGGATACCTCTCGCCGTGACCGGGCCGCACCCCCGGCCAGGTCGGGGCGCCGCCCTGGACCCGCCGTGGGTGCGGCCAGCCCTGCTTCCTTGCGTGTGCCGGTCCAGGGGCGCTGCCCCTGGCGGGTCCAGGGCAGAGCCCTGGTCTTCCTTTCCTTCACGATGACCGACCCCCTGCGCCTGCTGGCTGCCTCCTCCCCCGGCGAGACCAGGGTGGCGCTGGTGCGCGGTGCGGCGCTGCTGGCGTACGCGATCGAGCGGCCGGGGGCGCCGGACGGTGTGGGCGATTTGCACCGCGGGCGGATCGCGGCGCGCAGGACGGCGCTGGGGGGGAGCTTCGTGGCGCTGGATGGGGGGGTGCAGGGATTCCTGCCGGACAGCGAGGGGGCGCTGGGGCTGGCGGAGGGGGCGCTGCTGGGGGGGCGCGGGGGGCGCGGGGGGGCAAGGGGCCGCGGCTGAGCGGGCGGCTTGGCGAGGACCAGGCGGCGGCGGCTGCCGAGGGCAGGGTCAGGCTGGTGGCGCGGGGGGCGGGAGCGCTGGAGCGGATGGCGCTCGCATACCCGGAGGCGGGGATCGAGACGGACGACGCGGCGCTGGCGGCGGGGGCGCGGGGGCTGCGGGCGGGGGGGATCGCGGTGGTGGCGCGGGCGTTCGCCCCCGGGCTGGAGGCGGAGGTC
>CAXSER010000062.1:0-10647 GCA_964236315.1 uncultured Acetobacteraceae bacterium
TCCAGGGGCGGCTCGCCCCTGGCGGGTCCGGGCAGAGCCCGGTCTTGCTTGCCGTGCCCCGCATTCCGGCGCCACGCTGCGCGCTGGCAAGGACGGAGGGGATCATGGCCAACGCGCTGCGGGCGCTGTGGGCGGCGGGCAGGCCGGTGGTCAACGGCTGGCTGGCCATTCCCGACGGCTTCGCCGCCGAGGTGGTGGCGCAGGCCGGCTTCGACAGCGTCACCGTGGACCTGCAGCACGGCGTGCAGGACTACCGCTCGATGGTGGCGTGCTTCCAGGCGATGCAGGCTCGCCCTGTGGTGCCGATGGCGCGGGTGCCGTGGAACGAGCCGGGCATCATCGGCAAGGTGCTCGACGCCGGCGCCTACGGGGTGATCTGCCCGATGGTCAACACCGCGGGGGAGGCGGCGGCGCTGGTGGCCGCGATGCGCTACCCGCCGCAGGGGCAGCGCAGCAACGGGCCGATCCGCGCCGGGATGTATGGCGGCACCGCCTACCAGGCGACGGCGAACGGCGAGGTGCTGTGCATCCCGATGATCGAGACGCGCGAGGCGGTGGCGAACCTGGACGCGATCCTCGACGTGCCCGGGGTCGACGCGGTCTACATCGGGCCCAGCGACCTGGGGTTCAGCATGGGGCTGGCGCCGCTGCTCGACCGGGAGGAGCCGGAGATCCTGGCCGTGTACGCGAGGGTGCTGGAGGCGACGCACAGGCGCGGGCAGCGCGCCGGGGTGCACTGCGTGGCACCGGAGTACGCGGCGAGGATGCTGCGCATGGGGTTCGACCTGGTGACGCCGGACACCGACGCCGGCCTGCTGCTGGGAGCAGCGCGGGCGGCGGTGCAGCGGCTGCGCGGCGGTGCGGGCTGACGCGCGCGGGCGTCGGGCATACCGGAATGCGCATGGCGCGCGGCGCAGACGGCGATGGCCACCCCGGGGCGGGCATGGCTAAGTCCGGGCGGGTTGCACCCTCGGCCGCGGCCTCGTGCCGCGCGAGGGCCAGCGCCCATGATGCCGACGTGCCGGCCAACGGCGTGCGGGAGGGAGAGGACCATGACCACGGATCTGGCGTCGATGACGCGGGCCGTCGCGACGGGCGGGCCACCGGTCGCGGCCGGCGGGGCGGGCGAGCCGCTGATCCTGCTCGATGCCGCGGACAACGTCGCGGTCGCGCGGCGGGCGCTGGAGGCCGGGGAGGCCGCAGGGGCGGGGCGGCCGCGGGCGGGCGAGAGGGTGCCGTTCGGGCACAAGATGGCGCTGCGGCCGGTCGCGGCCGGCGAGGCGGTGCGCAAGTACGGGCAGGTGATCGGCTTCGCGACGCGCGACATCGCGGCCGGCGAGCACGTCCACACGCACAATACCGCGATGAGCGAGCTGGGGCTGGTCCACGAGTTCTGTGCCGATGCGAAGCCAACGATCCTGCTGCCGGAGGCGGAGCGGGCGACGTTCCAGGGGTTCCTGCGCGCGGACGGGCGGGTGGGGACGCGCAACTACGTCGCGGTGATCGCCTCGGTGAACTGCTCGGCGACGGTGGTGCGGGCGGTGGCGGACCACTTCAACCGCGGCGGCGGGCTCGACGGGCATCCGGGGGTCGACGGGGTGATGGCGCTCGGCCACGGCGGGGGCTGCGCGATGAGCCAGGAGGGCGAGGGCTACCGCTACCTGACGCGCACGCTGGCGGGCTATGCGGCGCATCCCAACGTGGGCGGCGTGGTGATGATCGGGCTGGGGTGCGAGACCAACCAGATCCCGCAGATCCTGGAGCGGCACGGGCTGGTGGAGGGGGAGACGTTCCGGACGATGACGATCCAGGCCACCGGGGGGACGCGCAGGACCGTCGAGGCGGGGATCGAGGCGGTGCGCTCGATGCTGGACGTGGTGGGCGCGGCGCGGCGCAGCACGCAGCCGGCGTCGGGGCTGGTGCTGGCGCTGGAGTGCGGGGGGTCGGACGGGTACTCGGGGATCTCGGCGAACCCGGCGCTGGGGCATGCCTCGGACCTGCTGGTGCGCAACGGGGGGACGGCGGTGCTGGCGGAGACGCCGGAGATCTACGGCGCGGAGCACCTGCTGACGCGGCGCGCCGCGACGCCGGAGGTGGCGGCGCGGCTGGTGGCGCGCATCGCCTGGTGGCGCGACTACACGGCGCGGCACGGGGCGGAGATGAACAACAACCCGTCGCACGGCAACAAGGCCGGCGGGCTGACGACGATCCTGGAGAAGTCGCTCGGGGCGGTTGCGAAGAGCGGCAGCGCGCGGCTGGAGGCGGTCTACGAGTATGCCGAGGCGGTGAGCGCGCGGGGCTTCGTGTTCATGGACACGCCGGGCTACGACCCGGTGGCGGTGACGGGGCAGGTGGCGGGCGGCTGCAACCTGGTGTGCTTCACCACGGGGCGCGGCTCGACGTCGGGGTTCAGGCCGTCGCCGTGCGTCAAGCTCGCGACCAACACGCCGATGTACGAGCGGATGCGCGAGGACATGGACCTGGACTGCGGCGGCATCGTCACGGGAGTCGAAACGATCGAGGCGGCGGGCGAGCGGATCTTCGCGCTGCTGCTGGCGGTGGCGTCGGGGGAGAGGAGCCTGAGCGAGCAGGCCGGCTACGGCGACAACGAGTTCGTGCCGTGGCAGCTGGGCGCGGTGATGTGAGGTGCGCAAGGCGAAGGGCTCTGCCCTTCGATCCCGCCGGGGGCCGCGCCCCCGGACCCGCATCTCCTGTGTTCTTCTTCGTAATGGATTCCAAAGGCGAGCCTTTGGCGGAGTCCAGAGGCAGAGCCTCTGGCCTTGCTTTCTCCCCTTTCCCAGGACCGTGCCCATGACCCTGACCGGCGACCTCCTGATCGGCGCCTCCGCCCTGCGCGGCAGCGGCGATGCATTCAAGGCCATCAACCCCGCCACCGGCGAGACGCTGGCCCCGGCCTACGCCGGCGCGGAGGCGGCGGAGCTGGAGCGTGCCTGCGCGCTCGCGGACGCGGCGTTCGACGTCTACCGCGAGACCTCGCCCGAGGCGCGCGCCTCCTTCCTGGAGGCGATCGCCGAGCGGATCGCGGCGCTGGGCGACGCGCTGGTCGAGCGTGCCGTGGCGGAGACCGGGCTGCCGGCGGCGCGCATCCAGGGGGAGCGTGCGCGGACCGTGGGGCAACTGCGGCTGTTCGCGTCGGTGGTGCGCGACGGGGCGTGGATGGACGCACGGATCGACCGCGCGATGCCGGAGCGCACGCCGCTGCCGCGCTCTGACCTGCGGCTGCGCATGGTCGGGCTCGGGCCGGTGGCGGTGTTCGGGGCGAGCAATTTTCCCCTCGCGTTCTCGGTGGCCGGCGGCGACACGGCGTCGGCGCTGGCGGCGGGGTGCCCGGTGGTGGTCAAGGCGCATCCGGCGCACCCCGGCACGTCGGAGCTGGTGGGGCGGGCGGTGCAGGAGGCGGTGGCGGCGTGCGGGATGCCGGAGGGCGTGTTCTCCCTGTTGTTCGGCACGGGCAACTGGCTGGGGGGCGCGCTGGTGGCGGACCGGCGCATCGCGGCGGTAGGGTTCACCGGGTCGCGCGCCGGCGGGCTGGCGCTGGTGGGCATCGCGCAGAAGCGGGCGGAGCCGATCCCGGTCTACGCGGAGATGAGCAGCATCAACCCGGTGCTGCTGATGCCGGCGGCGCTGGCGGCGCGGGGGGTGACGCTGGGCCAGGCGTTCGCGGGGTCGCTGACGATGGGGGCGGGGCAGTTCTGCACGAACCCCGGGCTGCTGCTGGCGGCACCCGGGCCGGGGCTGGACGGGTTCGTGGCGGCGGCGGTGGCGGCGCTGGAGGCGGGGCCGGGGATCACCATGCTGCACCCCGGGATCTTCCAGGCGTACCAGGCCGGCGTGGCGCGGATGTCGGGCACCGCGGGCGTCGAGACGCTGGCGCGGGGCGGCGTGGGGGAGGGGGCGAACCGCGGGCAGTCGGCGCTGTTCGCGGTCGACGCGGACGCCTTTCTCGCGGACCGCAGCCTGGGGGAGGAGGTGTTCGGGGCGTCCTCGCTGCTGGTGCGCTGCGAGGGGGCGCGGGAGATGCGCGCGGTGCTGACGCACCTGGAGGGGCAGCTCACCGCGACGGTGCACATGGACGAGGGCGACACCGAAGAGGTGCGCGCGCTGCTGCCGGTGCTGGAACGGCGGGCGGGACGGGTGCTGGTGAACGGCTGGCCGACGGGGGTGGAGGTCGGGCACGCGATGGTGCACGGCGGGCCGTTCCCGGCGACGTCGGACTCGCGCACCACGTCGGTGGGCAGCCTGGCGATCCGGCGGTTCCTGCGGCCGGTGTGCTACCAGGACCTGCCGGACGCGCTGTTGCCGGAGGCGCTGCGACGGGAGAGCACGACGCGGCTGCCGCGCCTGGTCGACGGCGTGATGCAGGGGTGAGACGCGTCGTGCCGATGGCCGGGGCCGCCGACGGGTTGATCCGTTCCGGCAGGAGGCGGGTGAGAGTCCTGGTGTGACCGGGGCGCCTTCGGGCAGTGGCCGGTCGGGGTGTCCCGCGCGTGCGTGGGCGGCCCCGGCGGGAACAGGCGGGTTGCGGCGCGTCCTGTCGCGGGGGAAACGATTGGCGGACGCCGTGCGGCGTGACTGGCGTGCCTGCGAAACGAACATGGGGAAACGTTGCGATGATCGGGAAACCCGACGCGTCTGTCCTGCTCCGCCGTGCCTTCGGCTGCGTCGCGGCGTCCGCGCTGATGCTGGCGGCAGCCCAGCCGGTGCGCGCGGCCGACACCTACCTGCCGCAGTGCTTCAAGCCCGGCGGCGCCGCGGTCGTGAAGCTGCCCGCGAAGCCCGGGCCGTACCGGATCGCGTTCGCCAACGGCTTCGTCGGCAACTCGTGGCGGGTGCAGATGATCCAGACGCTGGCCGCGTACGCCGCGGAGCCGGATGTCGCGAAGCGGATCAAGGAGCTGCACACCGTCAGCGTCGGCACCGACGTCTCGGCGCAGATCGCGGCGATGGACAACTTCATCAACGCCGGGTACGACGCGATCCTGCTGGAGGCGAGCAGCCCCACCGCGTTCCGCCCGGTGCTGCGGCGCGCGAAGAAGGCCGGCGTGCTGATCGTCACGTTCGACAACGTGCTCGACAACGTCGCCGCGGACGACCCGGTGATCCAGGTCAACGAGGACCAGGTCGAGATGGGCCGGATGATGGGCCACTGGCTCGACTCCACCATGACGCGGAAGGAGCACGTGCTCGAGGTGCGCGGCGTGTCCGGCACCAGCGTGGACCGCGACCGCCACGAGGGGTTCCGCGCGGTGCTCGGCGCCACGCCGGGGCTGCGCTTCACCGAGGTGGTGGGCAACTGGGACGACGGCACGGCGCAGAAGGCGGTGGCCGACGCGCTGGCGGTCAACGGGCACTTCGACGGCATGTACGTGCAGGCCGGCAGCACCGGCGCGGTGCGCGCGCTGCTCGACGCGCACCAGATGATCCCGGTCGGCGGCGAGGACGAGAACGGCTTCCGCAAGCAGATCGCGCGCTACGGCAAGGACGGGCTGCTCGGGGATTCGGCGGGGCAGTCGCCGGCGCTGGTGGCCGTCGCGCTGAAGGCGGCGCTGGCGGCGCTGTCGGGGGAGGCGATGCCGCAGGCGATCAGCGTGCCGATCCCGGAGGCGAACTACCGGACGCTGAAGGCGGGGGAGACTTACTTCCCCGACCTCAGCGACACGTTCTTCGCGGCCAGCGACTTCGCGCCGTGCGACATCACGCTCAGCGCCGCGCAGATCACCGGGCAGGCGAAGCCGGAGTGAGGCAGGCAAGGCAAGGCCAGGGGCGCTGCCCCTGGACCCCGCCAAAGGCTCGCCTTTGGAAACCTTCACTCAAGTATAGGGATCAAAGGGCCTCCCGGCCCTTTGCGGGTCCGGGCAGAGCCCGGCCTTGCTTGCCTGCCTCCGCATGAGCGCCGCGTCCCCGCTGCTGGAACTGCGCGCCGTCACCAAGCGCTACGGCGCGGTGGCTGCCCTCGTGGACGGGACGCTGTCGTGCCGGGCCGGGTCGATCCACGCGATCATGGGCGAGAACGGCGCCGGCAAGAGCACGCTGATCAAGGTGGTGTCCGGCGTGGTGCAGCCGACGAGCGGCAGCGTGCTGGTGGACGGCGAGGCGGTGCGGCTGGACGGGCCGGCGGCGGCGCAGGCGCGCGGCATCGTGTGCGTGTTCCAGGAGCTGTCGCTGCTGCCCGACCTCAGCGTTGCCGACAACATCTGCGTCACCGCGCCGCCGCGCCGCTTCGGGCTGATCGACGCGCGGGCGCAGCGGCGCGAGGCGGAGCGGCTGCTGGCGGCGGTGGGGTGCGAGGGCATCGACCCGCGGGCGAGGGTGCGCGACCTGTCGCTGTCGCGACAGCAGATGGTGGAGATCGCCAAGGCGCTCGGGCGCGCGCCGCGGCTGCTGATCCTGGACGAGGCGACCTCGGCGCTGACGGCGGACGACGTGGCGACCGTCAGCCGGCTGATCCTGGGGCTGCGCGGGCAGGGGCTGTGCGTGCTCTACATCTCGCACCGCATGCACGAGATCCGCGAGCTGGCCGACACCTGTTCGGTGTACGCCAACGGGCGGCACGTGGAGAGCTTCGCGGCGGGCAGCCGCAGCGAGGCGGAGATCGTGCGCATGATGATCGGGCGCGAGATCACCCAGGTGTTCCCGGCCCGCAGGCCTGCCGCGGCGGCCGCGCCGTTGCATGCGGCGCCGCCGGTGCTGGAGACGCGGGCGCTGAGCTGGGTGCCGCGGCTGGACCGGGTGTCGATGACGCTGCGGGCGGGCGAGATCGTCGGGCTCGGCGGGCTGGACGGGCAGGGGCAGCGCGAGTTCCTGCAGGCGCTGTTCGGCGGGCTGGCGGGGGTGGAGGGCGAGGTGCTGGTCGACGGGGTGGCGGTGCGCCCGTCCGGGCCGGCGGCGGGCAAGGCGCTGGGGCTGGCGCTGATCCCGGAGGACCGCAAGACCGAGGGGCTGATGCTGCCGCTGTCGGTGCGCGACAACCTGGCGATGGCGACGCTGGAGCGGCGCCGGCGCGGGCCGCTGATCGACGCGGGCGAGGAGCGGCGCGCGGTCGACGGGATCGTGCGGCGCATGCGCATCAAGGCGGTGCCGGCGCTGCCGGTGGCCACGCTGTCCGGCGGCAACCAGCAGAAGGTGGTGATCGGCAGGTGGCTGATGGCGGGGCCGCGCGTGCTGCTGCTCAGCGACCCCACGCGCGGCATCGACGTCGGCACCAAGCAGGAGATCTACCGGCTGCTGCGCGAGCTGGCCGACGAGGGGGCGGCGGTGCTGTTCTACACCACCGACTACGACGAGCTGATCGGGTTGTGCGACCGCGTGCTGATCCTCTACGCGGGGCGCGTGGTGCGCACGCTGCAGGGCGGGGGCATCACCGAGGAGGCGATCATCTCGGCGTCGCTGGACATCGGCGGCGACGGGACCGGCGCGGCGGCGGCATGAGGGGCGGGGCCGGCTTCTTCCTGCGGCACAACCAGGCGACGCTGCTGGCGGCGGCGACGTTTGCCGCGATGTTCGGGCTGTACCTGGCGATGCAGCCGCAGGGGGTGACGACGGGGCTGCTGGTGACGGCGTCGAACAAGGGCGTGCTGCTGGCGCTGATCGCGGTGGCGCAGACGCTGCCGGTGCTGACCGGGGGCATCGACCTCTCGGTCGGCACCATCGTCGTGCTGGCCAACTGCCTCGCCTCCAACCTGGTGTCCGGCACGCCGCTGCAGGTGGCCCTCGGCGTCGCGGGCGTGCTCGGCTGCGGGCTGGCGGCGGGGTGCGTCAACGCGCTCGCGGTGGTGGCGGGGCGGCTGCAGCCGATCGTGGCGACGCTGGCCACCAGCTCGGTGTTCTACGGGCTGTCGCTGCTGCTGCGCCCCGATCCCGGCGGCGACGTGAGCGACGGGTTCGCCTCTGCGATGACCGAGACGCTGCCGGGCGGGGTTCCGGTGACGCTGGTGCTGCTGGGCGCGGTGCTGCTGCTGGTGTGGGTGCCGCTGCGGCGCTCGGTGACCGGGCGCGGGCTGTACGCGGTGGGCTCGTCGGAGGTGTCGGCGTACATGTCCGGGCTGCGCGTCGGGCGGGCCAGGACGGCGGCGTACGTGCTGGGCGGGTTCTTCGCGGGGCTGGCGGGGCTGCTGCTGACGCTGGTCGCGGAGTCGGCGCAGGCGAGCATGATCCAGGCGGGCGACCTGACGCTGAACTCGATCGCGGCGGTGGTGGTGGGGGGGACGTCGCTGTTCGGCGGCGTCGGCGGCGCGGTGGGCTCGGTGTTCGGCGCGTTCATCCTGCGCACCATCGGCGACCTGCTGTTCGTGCTGGACGCGCCGCCGCTGTGGCAGCCGCTGTTCCAGGGGCTGATCCTGCTGGGCGCGATCAGCCTCGGCGCGCTGCCGCTGCTGCGGGTGCGCAACCGGCTGGAGCTGTACCGGTGAACCGGCTGGGCACGCGCTGGGCGGGGCCGGGCGCGACGCCGCCGGGCGTGGCCGGGGCGGACGCGGGGCGGACGGACGCCGCGGCGGGGACGTTGCACGGGACCACGGGCGAGGTGGCGCACGGGGCGAGGGATGCGGTGCCGGGTGCCGCGCCGGACGCCGCGTCCGACGCAGCGCCCGGGGCCACGCCTGACGCCGCGTCGGTCGCCGCGTGGCCGGCGCTTCGCGCGGCGCTGGGGCGGGCGGACCTGCCGCTGCTGGTGTCCAGCCTGTGCGTGCTGGCGGTGCTGCTCGTGGGGTCGAGCATCAACGCGAGCTTCCTGACGCCGCGCTACCTGCTGCAGCAGGCCGAGGTGGCGGCGTTCCTCGGCCTGGTGGCGTCGGGGCAGATGCTGGTGATCCTGCTCGGCCACATCGACCTGTCGGTGCCCTGGACCATCGCGGCGTCGGCGATGCTGGCCACCGGGCTGGGCGGGCAGGCGGCCGGCGGCGCGCTCGGCGTGCCGATCGCGCTCGGGGTGGGCGCGGCGATCGGCCTGGTCAACGGGCTCGGCGTGGCCAGGCTGCGGGTGCCGTCGATGATCTTCACCCTCGGCGTCAACGCGGCGCTGCAGGGGCTGATGGTGCTCTACACCGGCGGCTCCGCGCCGCCCAGCACCGCGCCGCCGCTCGCCGGCTGGCTGGCGACCGGGCAGGTGGTGCCGGGTGTCGCCAACGCGGTGTGGTCGTGGGTCGCGGTGTCGCTGCTGCTGTCGCTGGTGCTGCGTCGCACCCCGTTCGGGCGCGGCATCTACGCCATCGGCACACGCGAGCGCGCCGCCTACCTGTGCGGGCTGCCTGTGCGCGGCATCGTGGTGGCGTGCTTCATGGCCAACAGCATGCTGTGCGCGCTGTGCGGCCTGCTGCTCAGCGGCTACGCCGGCAAGGCGTACCAGGGCATGGGCGACACCTACCTGCTGCCGGCGATCGCGGCCGTCGTGCTCGGCGGCACCAGCATCATGGGCGGGCGCGGCCGCGTCGCCGGCACCGTGGTCGGCACGGTGCTCGTCGTGCTGCTGCAGAGCGTGCTCGCGGTGATGCAGATGCCCGACGCCGGGCGGCAGATCATCTACGGCCTGGTGATCCTGGGCATGCTGCTGCTCTACGGCCGCGGCAGGAAGGCCGGCCCCTGACCCGCCCGGCGCACGCCCCGCGCGGGCAAGGAGGACGCCGCGATGCATGAGCACGCCCGCCCCGGTCCCCAGGATCGCCATGACCAGGATCGCCATGCCCTGCCGCTCGGCAACCTGGAGGGCACCCGCTACCCCGACCCGCGCGTCGAGGCGCTCGACCCGCGGTTCAGGGCGCGCGTCGGCAACGCCGGGATCGAGCGCATCGCCACCGGGTTCCGCTGGGCGGAGGGGCCGGTGTGGTTCGCCGACGGCGGCTACCTGCTGTGGAGCGACATCCCCAACGACCGCATGCTGCGCTGGCTGGAGGCGGACGGGCACGTCGGCGTCTTCCGCAGCCCGAGCCGCCACGCCAACGGCAACACCCGCGACCGCGAGGGCCGCCTCGTCACCTGCGAGCACGAGACCCGCAGCGTCACCCGCACCGAGCACGACGGGCGGATCACCACGCTGCTCGACCGCCACGACGGGCGGCCGCTCAACGCGCCCAACGACGTCGTCGTCGCCGCCGACGGCGCGGTGTGGTTCACCGACCCCGGCTACGGCATCGACGGCCCCTACGAGGGCACGCCCGCCGAGGCCGAGCTGCCGCGCAACGTCTACCGCATCGACCCCGCCAGCGGGCGCGCCAGCGTGGTCGCCGGCGACTTCGTGCGGCCCAACGGGCTGGCGTTCTCGCCGGACGAGCGGCGGCTGTACATCGTCGACAGCGGCATCACCCACGGCGGGCCGGCGCACATCCGCGTCTTCGACGTCGACGGCGCGCGCCTGTCCGGCGGCGGCGTCTTCGCGGAGGATTTCGCGCCCGGCCTGACCGACGGGCTGCGCACCGACCTCGACGGCAACGTCTGGTGCAGCATGGCCTGGGGCGACGCGGCCGAGGACGGCGTGCGCTGCCACGCGCCGGACGGCACGCTGATCGGCAAGGTGCACCTGCCGGAAGGCTGCGCGAACCTGTGCTTCGGCGGCCGCAAGCGCCACAGGCTGTTCATGACGGCGAGCACGTCCGTGTACTCGCTGCACGTCAACGCGATCGGCGCGCTTAGGCC
>CAXSER010000063.1:0-10566 GCA_964236315.1 uncultured Acetobacteraceae bacterium
CGCCCGATCCGCCACCCCCCCGGCACCCGGTCCCGCATCAGGAACGCCCGCACCCCCGCCTCCGGCACCACCCCCGCCCGCAGCGCGTCCGCCTCCCCCCGCGACGCCCCCGCCGGCACCGCCAGCATCGCCTCCGCATATCCCCGGAAGTGCGGCGGATACCCCACCGGCGCGATGTCCGCGACCACCAGCCGCGCCACCCGCCCCGGCCACCCCGCCGCCAGCGCCATCGCGACCTTGCCGCCCATCGAGTGCCCCAGCACCCCCGCCACCCCCACGCCCAGCGCGTCCAGCGTCTCCGCGACGTCGCGCGCCATCACCGCGTAGTCCATCCGCGCGTCATGCCCGCTCGCCCCGTGGTTGCGCAGGTCGAGCGACACCGTCGCGAACCCCTCCGCCACCAGCCGCCGCTGCACCACGCCGAGCGTCCGCGCCGACCCGAACAGCCCGTGCAGCAGCACCACCGCCGGCCCCTGCCCGGCCTGGACCGCATGCAGGATCACGGCAAGGCAGGGCCAGGGCGCTGCCCTGTTGCCTGGAAGTGGGGACCCGCCGGGGCGAGCCGCCCTGGACCGGCACACGGAAGGGTCTTGGCCCCTGGCAGGGCCGGGCGGCACCGACCCCGGGCTCCCCGCCTCACGACGCCACCCGCAGCACGATCTTGCCGATGTGCGTGCTGCCTTCCATCAGCGCGTGCGCGTCCGCCACCTCGTCCAGCGCGAACACCCGCTCGATCACCGGCCCGCACCGCCCCGCCGACAGCGCCGGCCACACCCGCTCGCGCAGCGCCGCCGCGATCGCCGCCTTCTGCGCCGCCGTCCGCGGCCGCATCGTCGACCCCGTCACCGTCAGCCGCTGCGTCATCACCCGCGTCAGGTCCAGCTTCTCCACCACCGCCCCCCGCAGGAACGCGATCAGCACCAGCCGCCCGTCCATCGCCAGGCACCGCAGGTTCCCCGGCGTGTAGTCCCCGCCCACCATGTCGAGCACCATGTCCACCCCCCGCCCCTCGGTGTGCGCCAGCACCGCGTCCACGAAATCCTCCTCGCGGTAATTGACCGCCAGCGCCGCCCCCAGCCGCTCGCACGCCGCGCACTTCCCGGCCGACCCCGCCGTGACCAGCACCCGCGCCCCCAGCTCCACCCCGAGCTGGATCGCCGTGATCCCGATCCCGCTGCTCCCCCCGTGCACCAGCGCCACCTGCCCCGCCCGCAGCCCGCCGATGCCCACCAGGTTCGCCCACACCGTGAAGAGGTTCTCGCACAGCGCCGCCGCCCGCACCGCGTCGTAGCCGTCCGGCCACGGCAGGCACTGCCCCACCGGCGCCACGCAGAACTCCGCATACCCCCCGCCGTTGACCAGCGCGCACACCCGCTCGCCCACCGCCCAGCCCGCGGCGCCCTCGCCGAGCGCCACGACCTCACCCGCCACCTCCAGCCCCATGATCGGGCTCGCCCCCGGCGGCGGCGGATACGCCCCCTTGCGCTGGTGCACGTCCGGCCGGTTCACCCCGGCCGCCAGCACGCGCACCAGCACCTCGCCCGGCCCCGGCTGCGGCACCGGCCCATCCGCCATCCGCATCGCCTCCGGCCCGCCCGGCGCCGCCACGACGACCTGGCGCATCGTGCGCGGCGCGGCGCCGGCCGGACCCTGCGTCACCTCAGCGCGCCATCATCGGCTCTGGCGGCAGCTCGCCCGGAACCGGCACGCCCTCCGGCGGCTCCTCGACCGGCACCGGCAGGTCGGGGTCCGGCGGCACGATCGGCGGCCCGGTCGGCGGCATCGGATCGGGCATCTGCCCCTGCCACGCCGCGCCCTGCATCAGACTGTCGCCCATGACGCCACTCCCTCGGTGATGACGCACCCACAACACGCGGCCGCCCCGGTCGTTGCGTGACCTGCAAGGCAGGCAAGGTCGAGGCTCTGCCTCGAGCTCCGCCAGAGGCTCGCCTCTGGAAACCCGGACCTGGGAAAGCGCCGGTCCAGGGGCGGCTCCCTCCGGTGGCCCTTCCGACGATCCAAGGGGATCGTCGGAACCTTTGGCCACCTTCGCCTGGCGGGTCCGGGCAGAGCCCGGCCTTGCGTCCTCCCCTTGCCCCTTCACCCCGCCAGCCGCTCCGTCGCCGCCCACACCCTGGCCCGCACCCCCGCATCCAGCGCCCGCCGGTTCGGCGCCACGACCCGGCTGCGCTTGAGGTACCGCCCGCTGACCCCCGCCATCTCCCCCGACAGCGCCGCGTGCAGCGGCGTCGCCGCCCCCTGCTCCGGCGTCAGCAGGAACGGCGACAGCGCCTGCCACCCGAGCTGCACCACGCCCCCCGCCCGCACCAGCCCGGTCCTCACGCCCCCCGGATGCACCACGAGGGACGCGAGGCCCGGCACCCGCTCGGCCCACTCGAACGTCGCCATCATCATCGCCAGCTTCGAGCGCGCGTACGACCGCACCAGGTCCCACCGCCGCGCCATCTCCAGGTCGTCCGGGTCGATCCCCGCGTGGTCCGACGCCGACGATCCCACGTTGACCACCCGCGCCCTCCCCGCCCCGGACGCCTCCGCCGCCAGCAGCGCCGGCAGCAGCGCCCGCGTCAGCACGAACGGCGCCAGGTGGTTCACCGCCAGCACCACTTCCCGCCCCTCCGCCGTGACCTCGCGCCGGTGGCGGAACACGCCCGCGTTGTTCACCAGCACCGAGAGCGCCCCGTGCCGCGCCGCCACCCGCTCGCCGAGCGCCCGCGCCGCCACGAGGCTGGACAGGTCCGCGACCTCCCCTTCCGGCGCCGACCCCGCCGCGCGCTCCGCGACCCACGCCCGCGCCGCCTCCGTGCGCGCCTGGTCCCGCCCGGCCAGCACCACGTGCATCCCCGCCCGCGCCAGCCCGAGCGCGACCCAGGGCCCGATCCCCCCGCTCGCCCCCGTCACCAGCGCCACCCGGCGAGCCTCGTGTCCGTGGACGGGATCGGTCATGCGCAGGCGCTCCTTGGCTGACGACGCCGGCCTGCCCGTGCGCCCGCACGAAGGCAAGTCGAGGCTCTGCCTCGAGCTCCGCCAAGGGCAGGGCCCCTGGATCGCCTTCCCTTGGGAAAGGGACCAAAGGGTCCTCGGACCCTTTGCGGGTCCGGGCGGAGCCCGACCTTGCCTCCCTTGACGATTGACCGCGCAATCCTGCCGCAGCGGGGCTAGAAGCCACCCCGGCGGGGTCGCGCGCGAATCCGTCTGCCACGAACCCGTGCAGCGGCCGACGCCGATGTCCTTCCTCTCCACGATCCGCCGCGCCGCCCCCCCGCCCACCCGGCCGGCCCGGCAGCCCCGTGCGCCCAAGCCCCCGGGCGGCCGCTCCGGCCGCGCCGCGGAGTCCCACGCCCTGCGCGAGTGGGTGCTGCACGCGCCGCAGAACCTGCGCGCCCTGGTGCGTGCCGACGAGCTGGGCCTCGTCGTGCTGGCCGCCGTCATCGGCATCGCCGCCGGCCTGGCCGTCGTCGCCATGAACGAGCTCACCCAGGACGCCCACCACCTGCTGTTCGCCACCAACGGCGAGCGCCTCTCCGGCCAGGTCAGCGTCGACCGCCTGCGCGCCATCCTGGTGCCGACGCTGGGCGGCCTTGCCGTGGGCCTGCTCGGCCTCGCCGTCGCGCGCTGGTGGCCGCGCCGCCCGGTCGATCCCATCGAGGCCAACGCCCTGTTCGGCGGCGCCATGTCCCTGTCCGACAGCCTCGTCGTCGTCGGCCAGACCCTGCTGTCCAACAGCGTCGGCGCCTCGGTCGGCCTGGAGGCCGGCTACACCCAGATCGGCGCCGCCGTCGCCTCCAAGCTCGGCCGCTCCTTCCGCGTGCGCCGCAACGACCTGCGCCTCCTCGTCGGCTGCGGCGCCGCCGGCGCCATCGCCGCCGCCTTCAACGCCCCGCTGACCGGCGCCTTCTACGCCTTCGAGCTGGTGATCGGCACCTACTCGCTGGCAAGCCTGGCCCCCGTCGTGGTCTCCGCCATCACCGCGGTCTTCGTGCTCCGCGTGCTCAGCCCCACCGACCAGGCCTGGGCGCTCCGCCTGCCCACCACCATCGAGACCGTCGACTTCCTGCCGATCCTCGCCCTGGGCGTGGTCGCCGCCCTGCTCGGCATCGCCATCATGCGCGCCGTCACCATGACGGAAGCCGCCTTCCGCGCCTCGCGCGTGCCCTCCTGGCTGCGCCCCGCGATCGGCGGCCTCGCCGTCGGCCTGCTCGCCCTCGTCACCCCCGCGGTGCTCTCCTCCGGCCACGCCGCCCTGCGCGTCGGCATCGACGCCCCCTACAGCCTGCAGCACATTGTGCTCCTGCTGGTGCTGAAAGCCCTGGCGTCGGCGATCTCCATCGGCTCCGGCTTCCGCGGCGGCCTGTTCTACGCCTCGCTGTTCCTCGGCGCGCTCCTCGGCAAGTGCTTCGCCGGCGTGATCGCGCTCACCACCGCCACCCAGGCGCTGCCCGCCGTCGTCTACGCGCTGGTCGGCATGAGCGCGCTCGCCGTCGCCGTGGTCGGCGGCCCGCTGACCATGGCCTTCCTCGCGCTCGAGAGCACCGGCAGCCTGCCGATCACCGTGGCCGTGCTCGCCGCCTCGGTGATCTCGGCCATCACCGTGCGCCGCACCTTCGGCTACTCGTTCGCGACCTGGCGCTTCCACCTGCGCGGCGAGGCGATCCGCTCGGCCGTCGACGTCGGCTGGGTGCGCAGCCTCTCCGTCGGCCGCATGATGCGCCGCGAGCTGCGCCGCGTGCGCGCCGACTCCACCCTGGCCAGCTTCCGCCGCGACTTCCCGCTGGGCAGCAGCGCCGCCATCATCGCCGTCGACGAGCGCGACCAGTACGCGGGCATGATCACCATCTCCGACGCCCACGCCGCCCCCGAGACCGCCACCCGCGTCTCCGAGATCCTCCACCACACCGACACCGTCCTGCTCCCCGCCATGTCGGTGAAGGAGGCCGTCGCCATGTTCGAGACCGCCGAGGCCGACGCCCTCGCCGTGGTCGAGTCCGCCGAATCCTCGCGCGTGATCGGCATCCTCACCGAGCAGCACGCCCTGCGCCGCTACAGCGAGGAGCTGGACCGCCGCCGCCGCGAGCTGTCGGGCGAGTAGCGCGCGGCAGCTCGCGGCTGACCGGCCTGAGGAAGCAAGGTCGAGGCTCTGCCTCGAACTCCGCCAAGGGCTGGGCCCTTGGATCGCCCTCTTAAAGTCATGGGATCAAAGGGTCCTCGGACCCTTTGCGGGTCCGGGCAGAGCCCGGCCTTGCTTGCTGCCTGCCTAGGCCCTTGCCGTCTGCGACAGCGCCACCCCCGCGACCGCCACCGCCATCCCCCCCACCTGCACCGGCGACAGCACCTCCCCGAACGCCACGAACGCCATCGCCGCCGCCACCGGCGGCACCAGGTAGAGCAGCGTCGCCACCCCCGCGACCGCGCCGCGCCGGATCAGCACCATCAGCAGCGACACCGCCCCCACCGACAGCCCCAGCGACGCCCACGCTAGCCCCGCCCACGCCTGCCAAGACCCGTCGAACCCGACCCCGCCCCCCTCCAGCACCAGCGCCATCGGCGCCGTCACCACGAGCGACGCCGCGTACTGCACCGCCAGCGCCGTGCGCAGGTCCCCCACGCCCCCGGTGCGCTTCTGCCAGATCGTCCCCAGCGTGATCGACACCATCGCGCCCAGGCACACCGCCACCGCCGCCGGCGACACCACCCGCCCCCCTGGCTGCGCCGACGCCTGCATCGACGCCACCACCACCGGCGCCACCACGAGCGCGGCGCCCGCGAACCCCACCGCGATCCCCGCCCAGCGCCGCGCCCCCACCCGCTCGCCCCGCAGCCGCCACGCCAGCGCCGCCGTCAGCAGCGGCTGCAGCCCCACGATCAGCGCCGACAACCCCGCCGGCAGCCCGTGCCGCACCGCCCAGAACACCCCGCCGAGATACCCCGCCTGGATCAGCAGCCCCGCGAGCACGGTGTCGCCCCACCCCCGCCCCCGCGGCCAGCGCGCCCCCGACACGAGCGCCATCGCCGCCAGCACGCCGCTCGCCACCACGTAGCGCAGGCACAGGAACCCGAGCGGCTGCACGTGCGGCGCCACCAGCCGCGCCGCGATGAACCCCGTCGCCCAGATCACCACGAAGAACGGCGCGACCAGCCTAGGAAGCAAGGTCGGGCCCTGCCCGAACCCGCCAGGGGCG
The DNA here is from genome assembly GCA_964236315.1 of uncultured Acetobacteraceae bacterium. Classification (GTDB taxonomy): domain Bacteria; phylum Pseudomonadota; class Alphaproteobacteria; order Acetobacterales; family Acetobacteraceae; genus CAXSEF01. The sequence goes on from CAXSER010000063.1 coordinate 6,198, forward strand.
AGCCGCCCCTGGACCGGCCTCACTTAAGCAAAGCCATCCAAGGGGCTTCCCTTGGCGGAGTCCAGAGGCAGAGCCTCTGGCCTTCCTTCTCAGAGCTGCCGCCCGTGGCAGTGCTTGAACTTCTTCCCCGACCCGCACGGGCACGGCGCGTTGCGCGGCGTCGCCTGCCAGGTCGCCGGGTCGTCCGGATCCACCGCCACCAGCGGCACGGTCTCGACCAGCACCGGCTCCGCCAGCGCCATCGCCATCCCCGGCCCGGCCGCCGTCATCCGGTCCGCGTCCGGGTGGCTCTCGATCGTGTAGGCCGGCGGATGCGCGAACTCCGGCATCGGCTCCTGCGGGCTCAGCTCGACCCGCGCCAGCATCGACGTCACCCGCTCCTTGAGGTCGTCGAGCATGGCGTTGAACAGCGCGAACGCCTCGCTCTTGTACTCGTTGAGCGGATCCTTCTGCCCGAGCGAGCGCAGCCAGATCCCCTGCCGCAGGTGGTCGAGCGTCAGCAGGTGCTCCTTCCACACCGCGTCCAGGTTCTGCAGCAGCAGAGTCTTCTCGACGTAGCGCATCAGCTCCGGCCCGAGGTTGGCCGCCTTCGCCGCCATGTGCGCGTCCGCCGCCGCCACCACGCGCTCGCGCACCGCGGCCACGTCGATGCCGTCCTCCTGCGCCCACGCCCCCACCGGCACGTCGACCGCCAGCACCCGCCGCAGGTCCTCCGCCAGCGCCTCGCTCGCCCACTGCTCCGCGAACGCACGCTCCGGCAGGTGCCGGTCCACCATCGCCTCCGCGACCTCCGCCCGCATCTCGGCGAGCGTGCCCGACACGTCGTCCGCCCGCATGAACTCGCGGCGCTGCGCGTAGACCTCCTTGCGCTGGTCGTTCATCACGTCGTCGTACTTGAGCACGTTCTTGCGCGTGTCGAAGTTGCGTGCCTCGACCTTCTTCTGCGCCTTCTCCAGCGCCCGGTTGATCCACGGGTGGATGATCGCCTCGCCCTCCTTGAGGCCGAGCCGCTGCAGCATCCCCCCCATCCGCTCGGACCCGAAGATCCGCATCAGGTCGTCCTCGAGCGAGAGGAAGAACCGGCTCTCCCCCGGATCGCCCTGCCGCCCGGAGCGCCCGCGCAGCTGGTTGTCCACCCGCCGGCTCTCGTGCCGCTCCGTCCCGATGACCAGCAGCCCCCCCGCCGCGATCACCTTGGGCTGGTTCACGGCGACCTCGGCCCGGATCGCCGCCTCGCGCTCGGCCAGCACCGCCTCGTCCGCGTCCTCGCCGACCTCCTGGCGCACCCGCATCTCGACGTTGCCGCCCAGCTTGATGTCGGTTCCGCGCCCGGCCATGTTGGTCGCGATGGTGATCGACCCCGGCGCCCCCGCCTGCGCCACGATCACCGCCTCGCGCTCGTGGAACTTGGCGTTCAGCACGCTGTGCCGGATCCCCCGCCGGTCCAGGATCGCGCTCAGCAGCTCCGAGCGCTCCACGCTGGTGGTGCCCACGAGCACCGGCTGCCCCCGCCCCTTGGCCTCCTCGATCAGCCCCGCCACCGCCTCGTACTTCTCGGCGGCCGTGCGGTAGACCTCGTCGTGCCCGTCGACGCGCGCCACCGGCACGTTGGTCGGCACCTCGATCACGTCGAGCTTGTAGATCTCGGCGAACTCGTCCGCCTCGGTGAGCGCCGTCCCGGTCATCCCCGCGAGCTTGGGGAACAGCCGGAAGTAGTTCTGGAACGTGATGGACGCGAGCGTCTGGTTCTCCTGCTGCACCGTGACGAACTCCTTCGCCTCAAGCGCCTGGTGCAGCCCCTCCGAGTAGCGCCGCCCCTCCATCATCCGCCCGGTGAACTCGTCGACGATGACGATCTTGTCGTCCCTGACCATGTACTCGACGTCCCTCGCGAACAGCGTGTGCGCCCGCAGGCTCTGCTGCACGTGGTGCACCACGGCCACGTTGAAGATGTCGTACAGGTTGCCCTCGGTGATGACCCCCGCCTCGCGCAGCATCTCCTCGACCCGCTCCGACCCTTCCTCGGTCAGTGCGACCGACTTCATCTTCTCGTCCTTGTCGTACACGGTCGGGTCGCGCACCAGCTCGACCATCACCGCGTTGACCTGGCGGTACAGGTCCGACGAATCCTCCGCCGGCCCCGAGATGATCAGCGGCGTGCGCGCCTCGTCGATCAGGATCGAGTCCACCTCGTCGACGATGCCGAACGCGAACGGGCGCTGCGTCATGTCCTCCAGGCGGTACTTCATGTTGTCGCGCAGGTAGTCGAAGCCGAACTCGTTGTTGGTCCCGTACGTGATGTCGCACGCGTACGCCGCCCGCCGCTCGTCGTCGGACAGCCCGTGCACGATCACCCCCGTGCTCATCCCCAGGAAGCCGTAGAGCTTGCCCATCTCCTCCGCGTCGCGTGCCGCCAGGTAGTCGTTGACGGTGACGACGTGCACGCCCTTCGCCGGCAGCGCGTTGAGGTACACCGGCAGCGTGGCCACCAGCGTCTTGCCCTCGCCGGTCTTCATCTCCGCGATCTTGCCGTCGTTGAGCACCATCCCGCCCACGAGCTGCACGTCGAAGTGCCGCATCCCCAGCACACGGCGCGAGGCCTCGCGCACCACCGCGAACGCCTCCGGCAGCACGTCGTCCAGGCTGGCACCCGCCGCCAGCCGCTCGCGGAAGACCGCCGTGCGCCCGCGCAGCGCGTCGTCGGACAGCGCCGCGACCTCGGCCTCCAGCGCGTTGATCTGCGGCAGGCGGCGCCGGTAGTGGCGCAGCGAGCGCTCGTTGCTGGTGCCGAACAGGCGGGCAAAGCTTGCGAACATGGCGGGCCTCGGAATGCAGCGCTCCCGCGCCGTCCCGGCCGGCCGGAGGGCGCCGGAACGAGGGCGCGGACCGGCGGCACGGCGCCGTCGGGCTTTGCGTCCAGATAGGACCCGGACCCCGCCCGGTCAACCGAGCCGCCCAAGCGAAGCAAGCATGGGCTCTGCCCAAACCCGCCAGGGCGAGCCGCCCTGGACTGGCCTCCCTTAAGAGAAGGCGATCCAGGGGCCCAGCCCTTGGCGGAGCTCGAGGCAGAGCCTCGGCCTTCCCCACCCTTCGGGGAATTCATCCCCCGGTCGGTTGTGGGCAGGCCGGGGCTCGGCCATGATCCGGCCGAGATCAACAGGCCCCGGCTGCGCAACGCGGGCCGACCATAAATCCGAGGTAACCCCATGCGGCTCACCCCCCTGGCCACCGCGCTCGCGGCCGCCGCCCTGTGCGCGCAGGCTTTGCCCGCGGCCGCCCAGACCGCGGCGCCCGGCCACGACACCCGCGCCGCGATGTCGCCCACCGGCGCCCCTCCCGCGGCCCTGCTGCCGCCCAGCCAGAAGCCGCACGCCGCGCCCCCGCCCCAGGCCACCCCGGCCCAGGCCGCCGCCCAGGGCACGGACGCCGACGCCGAGGCCTCGCCCGCGCAGTCGAGCGCCGCCCAGACCGGCCCGGACGGCCGACCCGTTCCCTACGCGCCTGGCTCGCCGCCCCTGGTCGGCCTGCCGCCGGGCGACCCTGTGCTGGCCAGCGTGGACGGCCACGACATCAAGATGTCCGACCTGACGGTGGCCGCCGAGTCCCTGCCGCAGCAGCTGCGCGGCATGCCCAAGCCGGTGCTGTACCCGATGCTGCTCGACCAGCTGATCGACCGCGAGGCCGTGGTGATCGAGGCCAGGAAGGAGGGCCTCGACAAGACCCCCGAGGTCCAGGACCAGCTGCGCCGCGCAGAGGACACCACGCTGCAGAACGCGGTGCTGACCCGCGAGGTCACGCCCAGGATCTCCGACGAGGCGATCAAGGCCAAGTACGACGCCGACTACGCCAACAAGCCCGGCGACACCGAGGTCCACGCCCGCCACATCCTGGTCGACAGCGAGGACAAGGCGAAGGACATCATCAAGCAGCTCAAGGGCGGCGCCGACTTCGAGAAGCTCGCCAAGGAGGACAGCAAGGACCCCGGCGCGCAGAACGGCGGCGACCTCGGCTGGTTCAAGAAGGGCGACATGCTCCCCGAGTTCTCCACCGCCGCCTTCGCGATGAAGCCCAACGAGTTCACCCAGGAGCCGGTGCACACCCGCTACGGCTACCACGTGATCCAGGTGCTCGGCACCCGCACCGCGCCGCCGATCGACTACGCCCAGGCGCACGACGAGATCCGCCAGACCCTGGTGCAGAACGCGGTGAAGGCGGCGCTGGAGAAGGCGCGCAGCCAGGTCAAGGTGCAGCGCTTCACCGTGGCCGGCGCCGCGATCAAGCCGGGCGAGCTCGCCCCCCCCGCCGAGGGCGTCGCCCCCGCGCCCGCCCCGGCGCCGGCCGCGCAGTGAGCGACCCGGGCGCCCCGCTC
>CAXSER010000064.1:0-10514 GCA_964236315.1 uncultured Acetobacteraceae bacterium
CCGGCACCCCCGCCCCGCACCCCCGCCCCGCCCGCCGCCCCGCCCGCCGCCCCGCGGCGCCGGCGCTCTGGCCCCGCACCGCCCTGTTCATTAACCCGCCCCCCGCTATACCTGCCGCACGACAACGACGCCGGGGCGCCGCCTGATGCACATGGACTGGATTCTGGGAACCCTGGGCACCGTGCAGGGCGACCTGTTCGCCGCCCTGCGCCTGGTGCTCGCGCTGACCGCCACCGCCCACGTGCTGCTCACCATGCGCAACACCCGCTCCTCCATCGCCTGGATCGGCTTCGCCTGGATCTCGCCGGTCTTCGGCACCGCGCTGTACTTCGCCTTCGGCATCAACCGCGTCAGCCGCCGCGCCCGCAAGCTGCGCCGCCGCCTGCACCGCAACGGCGACGACGTCCCCGACACCGACGGCCGCGACGACCACCTCGGCCCCCTGGAGGCCGCCGCCCGCACCATCACGAAACGCCCCGCCCTGTCCGGCAACCGCGTCGAGCGCTTCGAGAACGGCGACCAGGCCTACCCCCGCATGCTCGCCGCCATCGACGCCGCGCGCTCCAGCGTCGGCCTCGCCTCCTACATCTTCTTCGACGACGCCGGCGGCCGCCCCTTCATCGAGGCCTTGACCCGCGCGCACGAACGCGGCGTGCAGGTCCGCGTGCTCGTCGACGGAGTCGGCAGCGGCTACTTCCGCTGCGAGGCCGCCAGCGCCCTGCGCGCGGCCGGCGTCCCGGTCGACCGCTTCCTGCACTCGGTCCTGCCCTGGCGCATGCCGTTCATCAACCTGCGCAACCACAAGAAGATCCTCGTCGTCGACGGCCGCCTCGGCTTCACGGGCGGCATGAACATCTCCGCGGCCAACCTGGTCGCCACCGACCCCCCCGCCCCGGTGCGCGACACGCACTTCCTGTTCGAGGGCCCGGTGATCGGGCAGCTCACCGAGGCCTTCGCCGCCGACTGGATGTTCGCCACAGACGAGGAGCTGGACGGCGACGCCTGGTTCCCCGACACCTTCGAGGACGGCCCCGCCACAGCCCGCGTCATCACCGCCGGCCCCGACCAGGACATCGAGAAGATCGAGCTGGTCATGCTCCAGGCCATCGCCTCCGCGCAGACCGGCGTGCGCCTGATGACCCCCTACTTCCTGCCCGACGGCCGCCTGGTGACCGCGCTCTGCCTCGCCGCCATGCGCGGCGTGACCGTCGACATCGTCGTCCCCGAGAAGAGCGACCACCGCGCCGTCGACTGGGCCGCGCGCGACAACTTCGGCCCCCTGATCGACGCCGGCTGCCACGTCTGGCTCAACCCGCCCCCGTTCGACCATTCCAAGATCCTCGTGGTCGACCGCACCTGGACCCTGATCGGCAGCACCAACTGGGACTCCCGCTCCTTCCGCCTCAACTTCGAGCTGAACCTGGAGGTCTACCACTCCGACCTCGCCGAGGACCTCGACCGCCTCGTGGAGTCCAAGCAGGGCCGCCGCGTCCACGGCCGCGAGCTGCGCGCCCGCTCCGTCCCCGTCCGGCTGCGCGACGCCGCCATGCGCCTGACCCAGCCCTACCTCTAGGCGAGGCAAGCAACCTTGGGCTCTCCCTCCGCTGCAATTCCAGCGATCCAGGCGGATCGTCGGAACCTCTGGCAGCGACGCCCGGACCCGCCCGGGGCGAGCCGCCCCTGGACCGGCATCTTCTAAGCAAGGCCGGTCCAGGGCGGCTCGCCCTGGCGGAGTTTGAGGCAGAGCCTCAACCTTCCTTCCTGTCCGCAAGCCCGCCCGGAGACGTTCCGGAACCCGGACGAATCCCCGCGCCTCACCCCGCCCTGCGCACCTCCGCCATCTCCAGCCGCACCACGATCGGGTGGTGGTCCGACGAGTGCCGCCCCAGCACCTCGCGGTGGCTGCACGCCATCCCCCGAACCAGGCACCGGTCCAGCCGCAGCGGCACGACCCTGCCCGCCACGTGCGTCGCCCGCCGCGGCCCCACGTCGCGGAACCCCGGCAGCAGCACCGGCCCCACCAGGTTGAAGTCCCCCAGCACCGCCGCGTGCGCCGGCAGGTGCGCGGCGACCGCGCGCAGCTGGCGCCGGTTCAGCACCTGCCCGTGCGAGAGGTGCACGTTGGCCACGCTGAACCCCCCCATCGCCGTGATCTGCGACACACGGTGGAACAGCGCGCCGGACGGCAGCCGCACCACCACCGTCGGCGCCACCGGCGCCAGCGGGCTCCACGTCGCCAGCCCGTGGATGCGCCCCGGCTGCGGGATGCGCGCGTAGTGCCCCCCGATCGCCCCGGGCAGCGCATCCACCATCGCCGTCGCCTCCTGCATCAGCAGCAGGTCCGGCCTCTCCGCCTCGACGAGCCGGCACAGCTCCTCCAGCGTCGCCCCCACGAGACGCAGCAGGTTCCAGCTCACGATCTTGATCATCCACACCCCGGCCCGGCCCGCCGCGACCCTGCCGCAGGCCCCGCCGGAAGGAAAGCAAGGCCAGAGGCCCTGCCTCTGGACTCCGCCAAAGGCTCGCCTTTGGAAACCCCGACGAAGCCCGCGCCGCAGGCCAGAACGGCCGAGTGCCCGGAAGGCCCCTGGCCTCGGGCAGCCCCCGGCCTTCCCTACCGCAGGCTGTCCAGCCGCACCGGCGCCGCATGCGGCCGCGTCGCCAGCATCGCGTCGATCAGCGCCAGCGCCTCCGCCCGCCCGCTGTTGCGCGCCTGCTCGAACGGCGTCCACGTCTGCGAGAAGTCCAGCCCCGCGAACACCCCCCGGTAGCGCCGCAGCTCCCCCGGCGTCAGCGGGATGCCCCGCACGAACGCCTTGTGCGCCGAGATCGTCACCGCCTCGCGCGCATCCTGCGCCGCCATCTCGAACTTCAGCGCGTCCCCGCAGAACAGGATCCCCCGCGCCGCGTCGAACAGCACCGCATGCCCGTCGAAATGCCCCGCCGTCAGGTGCAGCGACAGCCCCGGCAGCGGCGCCAGCACCTCGTCCCACGGCCAGCTCACCCGCAGCGCCCCCGACCACGCCAGGTCCCCCGGATGCAGCGCCAGCTCCGGGTCGAACCGGTCCTGCAGCTGCCACAGCGCCCCGTACGAGTGCGGGTGCGACGCCGACAGCACCGCCACCCCCCCCAGCGCCTCGATGTGGTCGAGCGCCGCCTCGCTGAACACCGGGCACCCCTCGAACCCCATGTTCCCCGAGGCCGTCTGGACCAGGTACCCGCTCGGCCCGATCCCCCCCACCGGCTCGTTCCAGAACCGCCACACGCCGGGCTCCAGCTCCGCCCAGTGGCACGGGAACCGCGCCTGCGCCTCCGCGCGCGTCCAGAACCGCCACCCCGTCTGCGGCACCACATGCCGCGCGTCCAGGCACATCGGGCACGACGGCGGCGGGGCGAAATGCCGCTGCCAGTAGCCGCAGTTGTCGCAAAGGAACGCCGGCAGCTCCAGCGCGCCCGCGAACGGAAGATACCCAGGGCTCATGACACCGCATCCCGCCAAATCCGGCGCCCGGGATGCCGCAGGCAGCGAAGCGAAGCAAGCAAGCATGGGCTCTGCCCAAACCCGCAAAGGGTCCGAGGACCCTTTGATCCCTTGACTTAGGAGAGGCGATCCAAGGGCCCGGCCCTTGGCGGGGTCCAGGGGCGGAGCCCCTGGCCTTGCTTCCCCCTTGCGCTTCCCCGCCCCCCGCCCTCCTCCTGCGCAGACACGCAGCAAGGAGCCTCCCATGGCGATACGCATCGACCGCATCGTGACCCGCGGCGGCGACGCCGGCGAGACCTCGCTCGGCAACGGCACCCGCGTGCGCAAGCACGCGCTCCGCGTGGAGGCCTACGGCACCGTCGACGAGGCCAACGCCACCATCGGCCTGCTGCGCCTCCACACCGCGCACGACCCCGAGTCCGACGCCATGCTCGCCCGCATCCAGAACGACCTGTTCGACACCGGCGCCGACCTCTGCGTCCCCGGCGAGCAGGGCGAGCGCCTCCGCCTCACCGACACCCCCTCGCTCCGCCTGGAGGCCGAGGTCCTCGCCATGAACGCCGCGCTGCCCCCTCTGACGAGCTTCGTCCTCCCCGGCGGCACCCCCGCCGCCGCCCACGCCCACCTCGCCCGCACCGTCACCCGCCGCGCCGAGCGCCTGGTCGTCCACCTCTCCCAGGAGGAGGCCGTCAACCCCTGCGTCCTGCGCTTCCTCAACCGCCTGTCCGACCACCTGTTCGTCCTCGGCCGCCGCCTCAACGCCGGCGGCGACGTCCTGTGGCAGCCCGGCGCCGGCCTCGCCGAACCCGCGGCCTGAAGGCAGCAAGAAAGGCCAGAGGCTCTGCCTCTGGACTCCGCTCAAGGCTCGCCTTGAGAATCCATCACGAAGTGAAGCCACGGCAAACGGCGAGACCTCGCAGACCATCCGCACAGGCCCGCAAACGCAGGGAAACTTGAGTAGCGGTTTCCAAAGGTCTCGGGCCTTTGGCGGGTCTGGGCAGAGCCCAGCCTTCCTTGCCTAAACCCCCGCCCTACCCCGCCACCTCCGTCGCCGCCGCCAGCCCCAGCGCCCCCGCCAGCGCCTCCACCCGGCGCGTCACGCTCTCCCCCGCGAACCCCCCGCCGCCGGCCAGCGTCAGCACCAGCCGCCCGCCCTCCACCCGCAGCGCCGTGCGTGCCAGCAGGTCGGGCGTCCCCGCCGACAGCACGTACGCGAGGCGCAGCGCCGCCCCCAGCGCCTCCGCGACCCGCGCGTCCGCCGCGTCCAGCAGCCCCCGCGCCGGCGCCAGCAGCGCCATCCCCGGCGCCGCGTCGTAGCGCCCTGCCACCGCCAGTGCCAGGAACGCCCGCGCCCTGTGGTCCAGCGCCACCCCCGGCTGCTCCAGCACGCGGAGGAAGCTCTGCTGCGCCCGGTACTCCGGATGGTCGTGGCTGCCGATGTCGCTCAGCCAGCACGCGCAGCACCGCAGGCGGCGGGCGTCGCGCCCCTCGCCCGCGAACAGCGGCGCCGTCCACCCGAACAGCGCGCGCGGCAGCTCCGTGTCCCGCCCGAGCTGCTCGCCGAGCGCGCGCGACGCCGCCAGCATCGGGTCCTCCGCGCGCACCGCCTCGGGCACGTGCTGCATGTACCACCCCTCGCGCAGCCCGTTCGCCGTGAACACCACCCGCTCCGCCGGCATCATCTGCAGCAGCCTGCGCAGCACGAGCCCCGCGAACGGCAGGTCCTCCACGCGCCGCTTCGGCACCCCCGCCAGCCGCTCCAGCATCCTGCGCGGCCCGCCCGCCATCTCGGCGAGCGCCACCGCCTCGTCGCGCCCGATCGTGTAGTGGTGCACGATCGCCAGCGGATACCCCGTCTGCGCCATGTGCGCCCGCGCCAGCGCCCGCCACGCCCCGCCCACCAGGTACAGGTCGCGCCCCCCCAGCCAGTCCACGCCCGCGAGATCGGCGTCCACGATCGCCCGCGCCCGCCCGAGGTCGCCGCCCGCGCGGTCCGACAGCCGGATCACGCCGAGCGGCAGCGTCCGCGCCCGCGTCGCCCGCCCGCCCTCCAGCCGCACCAGCTCCACCGACCCCCCGCCGATGTCGCCGAGCACGCCGTCCGCCTCGGGGATGCCGCACAGCACGCCGGCCGCAGAGAACGCCGCCTCCTGCTCGCCCGACAGCACCCGGATCGGCACGCCGGGCATGATCGCCTCCAGCGACGCCACGAACGCCGGCCCGTTGGACGCATCGCGCACCGCAGCCGTCGCCAGCACCTCGAACGGCTCGGCGTGCATCGCGCGCGCCACCGCGTGGTAGCGCCGCATCACGTCGAGCGCCTGCGCCACGCCCTCCTCGTTCAGCCGCCCCGTGCCCTGCAGCCCGCGGCCCAGCCGGAGCACGGCCTTCTCGTTGAAGATGGCCTGCGGGTTGCGCCCCCGCCCCTCGAACACCACGAGGCGGACCGAGTTGGACCCGAGATCGACGACGGCGCAGCGAGGGGGCATGGCAGGGCTCTGACGCTGTTGGCCGCACCGTGGCGGAACGCGGGAGGGAAGGCCAGGGCAGGGAAGGCCAGGGCGCTGCCCTGGACCCGCCAGGGCGAGCCGCCCTGGACCGGCCTTCGTCAGGCCACGGTGATCGACACGCCGGCCGGCGCGACCCCGAACAGCGTGAGGCTCGTGCCCGCGTCGAACGTCAGCCGCGTCCCGAACGCGCCGATGGTCGCGGTGGCCAGCGCGGCCTTCGCGTCGGCGGCGGTGTAGCCGCCTTCCAGCCTGACCTGGTCGCCGGCCTTGAAGCCCACCACGGCGGCCTGGACGCCGTCGTACCGGGTCAGCGTGTAGACATCCGCCCCCGTGCCCCCGAAGGCGGTGACGCTGCCGCCGACCAGGCTGACCTGCGTGGCCCCCGATCCCTCGACGATCAGCGCCCCCAGCCCCGCGGCATCGAAGCTGTCGGCGCTGCCCGGGCCGCCATACGCCAGGTCCCGGCTCGCCAGGCTGAAGCTGTTGGCGCCCGCGCCGCCGACCATGGTGTCGCCGCCGCCGTTGCTGCCGAAGAAGGCGTCGCGCCCCGCGCCGCCGAACATCGCGGCCGCACTTCCCTGGCCTCCGAGCAGCGTGGTGTTGCCGCTCCCGGCGACCAGGAAGCTGCCCGCGCCGCCGCCGCCGCGCAGCAGGTCGCTGCCGGAGCCGCCATACAGCAGGCCGACGCCTGCGCCCCCGCCGGCGTCGTAGCTGCCGCCGCCGGCCACGAACACCAGCCGGCCGCTGCCGCCGTTGACCTCGGCCGAGGCGCCGGACGCATACACCACGCTGGTGCCCGAACCGCCGGTGACGGTGTCCGCGGCCCCCACGAGGCTGACGCTGCCGACGGAGCCGTCGCCGCCCGTGGCGCCGGCCGGGCCGCCTGGCGGGTTCGGCACCATCGTGACCTGCACCGAGCCGTTGTACAGCCCGGTCGCCCTGCCCAGCACGAAGCTGTCGCCCTGCGCGCCGGCGATGGAGACCACGTCCGTGCCCACGCCCGGCGCGGTCACGCTCACCGTGTCGCCGAGGACGCCGACGGTGTCGTTCGCCGCGAACGGCAGGCTGCCCAGGACGAGCGTGTCCTCGAACCCGAAGCCCGCGATCGTGGCGCCGAGCGGCGTGGCGTCCGCGACCGTGACCCTGTTGATCAGGCCGTTCAGGATGATGGTCCCGGCCACGCCCCCGCCGTCGCCGAGCGTCAGCGTGCCGTCGTCCAGCAGGACGCCGGAGACCGTCCCGCCGCCGGCCACGGAGACGTTGCCGAACCCGCCCGCGCCGGTCGTGACCCCGGCCGCCGTGCCGCCCGACGAGACGACCACCTGCCCGAGGCCGTTGACGACCGTGCCGTCGGCGATCCCGCCCGCGTAGACGAAGAGGTAGCCGTCGTTGATCGTGGTCCCCGTGGCCGTGCCGCCGGCCTGGACCGCCTCGTCGCCCTCGTCCAGGATCGTCCCGAACGAGGCCCCGCCCGCCGAGACGACCTGGCGCCCGCCGAACCCGATCGTCGTGCCGAAGGCCGTCCCGCCCCCGGCCACCGTCTCCGCGTCGCCCGACCCCAGCATGAGGTCGCTGCTGGTCTGGCCGGCGCCGATGGTCGTGCTGATCATGTCATGTCCTCGATGATGGGCCGGCGGCGGCCGTGCGGCCGATCCGCATCGCCCCGCGACGCCCGCGCGTCCCGACGCCGGAAAGGTCAGGGCCCGCCGAACCCGGGGGGCCGGTCCAGGGCGGCTCGCCCTGGCGGAGCTCGAGGCAGAGCCTCGACCTTCCCTGCCTCAGTCCTGCGTCACCCGGTCCGCCCGCTTCGGCAACGGCCGCGGCACGCTCACCACGGGCCCGTGCAACGCCGAGCCCCGCCCCGAAAGCGACGGGTTCGTCATGAAGTACTCGTGCGCCGAGACCGGCTTGGCCCCTGCCTCCAGCCTGCGCCACTGCCCCTCGCTCGACAGCTCCCACGACTGCAGCGTGTCCTTGAGGTTCGTCACCATCACCTGGTCGAGCACCTGGGCGTGCACGGTGGCGTTGTGGATCGGCACCAGCGTCTCGACCCGCCAGTCCATGTTGCGCGCCATCCAGTCCGCCGAGCTGATGAACACCAGCGCCTGCCGGCTCGGCAGCCTGTGCCCGCCGCCGAAGGCGCAGATCCGGCTGTGCTCGAGGAACCGCCCGACGATCGACTTCACCCGTATGTTCTCCGACAGCCCCGGCACCCCCGGCCGCAGGCAGCAGATGCCGCGCACCACCGCCATCACCGTGACCCCGGCCCGCGACGCCGCGTACAGCGCGTCGATCAGCTCCGGATCCACCAGGCTGTTCAGCTTGAGCCAGATCGTCCCCGGCCGCCCCGCGCGCACGTGCGCGACCTCCGCCTCGATCAGCGCCATCAGCGTCGGCCGCGTGGTCAGAGGGCTGAACGCGACCTGCTCCATGCGGTCCGGCCGCGCGTACCCCGTCATGTAGTTGAACAGCCGCGCGGCATCGCGCGTCAGCGCCGGGTCGCAGGTGAAGAAGCTCAGGTCCGTGTAGATTCGCGCCGTGATCGGATGGTAGTTCCCCGTCCCGAAATGCGCGTACGAGCGCATCGCCCCCCCCTCGCGCCGCACGACCAGGCTCAGCTTGGCGTGCGTCTTCAGCTCCGCGAACCCGTAGACGACCTGCACGCCGGCCGCCTCCAGCAGCCGCGCCAGCGTGATGTTCGCCTCCTCGTCGAAGCGCGCCCGCAGCTCGACCATCGCGGTCACCGACTTGCCGCTCTCCGCCGCCTCGATCAGCGCCTTGACGATCGGGCTGTCCCGCGACGTCCGGTACAGCGTCTGCTTGACCGCGACCACGGCCGGGTCCTGCGCCGCCTGCCGCAGGAACTGCACCACGACGTCGAAGCTCTCGAACGGGTGGTGGACCACGAAGTCCTTCGCCCGGATCGCCGCGAAGCAGTCGCCCGCGAAATCCCTCACCCGCTCCGGGAACCGCGGCGTGTACGGCTTGAACAGCAGGTCCGGCCGGTCGTCGACGATCATCTGCTTGAGATCGGACACCCCCAGCAGCCCCGCCTGCACCACCAGCGCGTCGCGCGCCACCCCCAGCTCGCCCGCCACCAGCTCGACCAGGTCGTCCGGCATCGCGTCGTCCACCGCGAGATGGATCACCACCCCCCGCCGCCTGCGCTTGAGCGCCGTCTCGTACGACCGCACCAGGTCCTGCGCCTCGTCCTCGAACTCGACGTCGGTGTCGCGGATCAGCCGGAACAGCCCGCGCCCTGCGACATGGAACCCCGGGAACAGCAGCCCCATCGACAGCGCGACCAGCTCCTCGAGCATCACGAAGCGGATCTGCCCCGCCTCCTCGCGCCCGCCCCCGTCGCGCCCCACGCCGTCGCGCGCCGCCCCGTCGCGCGCAACGCCCTCGCGCACCGCCCCGTCCCGCACCGCCCCGTCCCGCACGACCCCGTCCCGCACGATCCCGTCCCGCACGACCCCGTCCCGCACGACCCCGTCCCGCACGACCCCGTCGCGCGTGCCGCCATCGCGCGGAACCGGCGGCGTCGGCAGCCGGATGAACCGCCCGATCAGCGACGGCAGCGGGATCAGCCCGCGCATCGGCTGCCCGTCCTCGTCGCGCACCAGCTTGAGCGCCATCACCAGCCCGCCGTTCGGCACGAACGGGAACGGGTGCGCCGGGTCGATCGCCATCGGCGTCAGCACCGGGAACACGCGCTCCATGAACCAGCCGTCCAGCCACGCCCTGTCCTCGTCCGACAGCGCCCCTGTCTCGCACACCACGATCCCCGCCGCCGCGAGCTGGCCCCGCAGCTCGACCCACCCCGCCGCCTGCGCGTCGAGCAGCCGCTTGGCCCGCTCGTTGACCACCGAGAGCTGCTGGCCCGGCGTGCGCCCGTCCGGCGAGACCGACACCACCCCCTCGCGCGCCATGCCGATCAGCCCGGCCACCCGCACCGAGAAGAACTCGTCCAGGTTCGAGGCACTGATCGAGAGGAACCGCAGCCGCTCCAGCAGCGGATGGCGCGCGTTCTCCGCCTCCTCCACCACCCGCCCGTTGAAGTCGAGCCACGACAGCTCGCGGTTGATGAACCGCTCCGGGTCCTGCGGCCCGATCGCCTCCCCCGCGGCCAGGGCCTCGCGCGCCCCGCCCTCCGGCACGGCGCGTGCCCGCCGCGCGCGGGGGGAGGAGACGGTCTGTGCAGCCATCGTGTCGGTCATGTGCCGAATCTAGCCCGAAGCCGCAGCCCCTGTCAGCGTCGCCACCATGACGAAGCCAGGGCGAGCCTGGCGCCTCCCCTTGCGCGCCCCGGGCGGATCGCCACCCTCTGGACCCCGCCCCGGAACCCGCCGGCCCCGGCCAGGCTCCGCCCGCCCCCGCCCGGGAAGCCCGCCGCCCCGCCCAGGACCGCACGCCCCCGCGAACCGCCGCCCCGCCGCCGCGAACGCCCGCGCTCGGAGTCTTCGCCCCGCCATGCTAGGGATGTCGCTTTCGCGGCCGGGAGGGGAGGGACCGCCACGATG
>CAXSER010000065.1:0-10219 GCA_964236315.1 uncultured Acetobacteraceae bacterium
ACTGGCAGTAGCCGCACTGCACCACCTCGGCGGCGAGCCAGGCCTGCTGCACCTTGGCGCCATTTGGCGTCTGGCCGACCGCCTCGATCGTGGTTACCGCCTGCGTGCCCACCGTGCCGACCGAATACAGGCAGGAGCGCACCGGCTCACCGCCGACATGCACAGTGCAGGCGCCGCACTGCGCGATGCCGCAGCCGAACTTGGTCCCGGTCAGGCCGATCACGTCACGCAGCACCCACAACAGCGGCATGTCCTGGGGCACGTCGACCTGATGGGCCGCACCGTTGACACTGAGCGTGATCATCAAAGCTTCTCCTGACGCATTCCAGAAAGGGGTATGCCGAAAGCGAGTTGCAGTCCGCAACTCTCGGCCAATCAATCCTGGATGACCTGGTGGCGTCCGGCTGCTCGATGGGTCTCGCACGTCCCGACGTCGGCCGGCAGGGCCGGTGCGTAATCCTGCACCTCAACGCTGCGGTGCACAACGCGGAAGGGCCCGGCAGACGCGCCAGAATTCGCGGCATCTCCCGTTCCAGGCGGCACCTGCCCCACGCGGGTCGCGGGTCCGGTTAGCCTACACGCTGCAGGCCGGCGCCGCTGTTGCGCAGCCAGGCCTCGGCCATTGCGCGGTGCGGGGTCAGCTCGCGTACCAGCGCCCAGAACCGCTCGCCGTGATTCATGTGGCGCAGATGCGCGACCTCGTGCGCCACGACATAGCGCTGCACGGCCTCCGGGGCGAGGAGCAGGCGCCAGGACAGCATTACCGTGCCGTCGGCCGTGCAGCTGCCCCAGCGCGTGCGCGTGTCCTTGATCACCACCCGGCGCGGCTGCAGCCCGGCGCCACGCCCCACCTCCAGCGCCATTGCGGAGAAGCGCCGACGCGCCTCCGCCCGCAAGAACGTCGCCACCCTGCGCGACAGGAACTCCGCCCCGCCAGAGACGAGCAGTTCGCCACCCTCCAGCCACGCACCACCCCGGCCGAGCGGCACATGGCGGATGCGGTGCGCCACGCCGCCGATCGACAGCGTCGTCCCATCCGCGAGCGCCAGCGGCGCCGGCAACGCCGCCAAACGGTCCGCGATCCAGGCGGCATGGTCGGACAGCAGCGCCATGCCCGCGGTCCGCGACGCTCGCGTCGGCAGGGTCAGCACCACCGCCCCGGTCCTCGCATCGATGCGCAGGCTGACCCGCCGCGCCCTCGCGCTGCGGCGCCACACCACGGGCGGGTTGCACGAGGACGAGGCCTGCGCGTCGGGGGTCATTGCGGCAGGATGCGCACGACATGCGGCCGCGTCCATATGGAGGGAGGCAAGATCGCTTCCCTCTGCTCTCTTGACCTAAGCGTAAGTTTCCAAAAGCAAGCCTTTGGCGGAGCTCGAGGCAAAGCCTCGACCTTGCCTCCCTATGCCGCCTCGCCCGCGCACCAGCCGCTCGACCAAGCCCACTGGAAGTTGTAGCCGCCGAGCCACCCGGTGACGTCCACCGCCTCGCCCACGACGAACAGGCCGGGCACGTCGTTGGCCGCCATGGTCCGCTGCGACAGGGCGCGGGTGTCGACGCCGCCGCGCATGACCTCCGCCTTCGCGTAGCCCTCGGAGCCGGTGGGCGTGGCCTGCCAGGCCTTGAGGCGGGCGGCCAGCGCCAGCAGCGTGCGGTCCGGCGTGTCGGCGAGGTTGCGCGGTCTGGCCTCCTGCGGCGCGAGGGCGCTGGCGAGACGCTGCGGCAAGACCTCGGCGAGCACGGTGCGCAGCTCGGCCTTCGGGCGGGTGCGCTTGCGGCCGAGCAGGAAAGCGGCGGCGTCCTGGCCAGGGAGCAGGTCGAGGGTGATCGCGCCGCCGGCGCGCCAGCACGAGGAGACCTGCAGGATCGCCGGGCCGGACAGGCCGCGGTGGGTGAACAGCGTTGCCTCCCGGAAGACGGCGCGTCTGGCGCGGACGCCGGTGCCGGCCCCTGTGCTGACCACGGTGTCGAGTGCCACGCCGCTGAGCGGCTGCATCAGGGCGAGGTCCTCGCCGCCGAAGGCCAGCGGCACCAGGGCGGGCGCGGTGGGGGTCACGGGCAGGCCGAAGCGGCGAGCGGCATCCAACGCGAAGCCGGTAGCCCCCATCTTCGGGATCGACAGCCCGCCGGTCGCGAGCACCAGACTCTCGGCACAGACTGCGCCGCTGTCGGTCTCAATGCGGAAGCGGTCGGAGCGGGCCAGCTCCGTAGAACGGGTGGCAAGACGGATCTCAACGCCGGCGGCCTCGCACTCGTCAAGCAGCATGGCGACGATGGCGCGCGCGGAGCCGTCGCAGAACAGCTGGCCCAAGGTCTTCTCGTGCCAGGCAATGCCATGACGCTCGACCAGGGCGACGAAGTCCGCCGGCGTGTAGCGACGCAGGGCGGAGCGACAGAAAGCGGGGTTGTCGGACAGGAAGCGGTCGGGCGCGGTGTCGCGATTGGTGAAGTTGCAGCGGCCGCCGCCTGAGACAAGAATCTTGGCGCCGGGCTCGGCGGCGTGGTCGAGCACCAGCACGCGGCGGCCGCGGCGGCCGGCGGCGATGGCGCACATCAGGCCGGCAGCGCCGGCACCGATCACAACGACGTCGTGCTCTTCCATCGGCCGGATGTGGGGGCGTGAGGCCGCCAGGGCTAGGAGTTTCAATGTAGCGACGGCAAGGCCGAGGCTCTGACTCACACTCCGCTGAAGGCGCGCCTTTGGGAACCTGGACTTGAGGCTCGGAATTGAACCGCCTCTCCGGCCCTTTGCTGGGCTGGGTGGAGCTGGCCGAAGATCCCGACAGCCCGCTTGGGGCGTGGGAAGGATCAGCGCAGGAACAGACCGACCCTTTCCGCTTCCGCGTCAGCAACCCCGGCCTCAGAGCTCGATCATGTCATCTACCCTTGCCGGAGCCTGGCGCTGCGCCGCACGGCGCTCTGCCTCGGCGTTGTCCTCCGCCGAGGCCGAACGCTGCGCGGCGGGAAGGAAACGCAGAGGCAGGGCGCTGCCGCCAGCGGAGGCGGCAAGGAGCCAAGCGAGAGCCTCCACCGGATCGGGCGCCGTGCCCTGGCCAAGGAGCAGGGCAGCGCCGAGCATCGCGCTCGCGTCCGCGTCCCCGCCAGCGGCCGCTTGGCGCCACCAGTACACGGCGCGTTCCGGGTCGCGCGGCGTGCCGATGGCCTCGTGGTGGATCCGGCCTAAGCGGGCGGCGGAGGCGGCCTGACCTGCGGCGGCGGCCTGCTCCGCCCAGTGGCGCGCAGCCGGAGCATCCACTGGCACGCCGTCGCCGTCGAGCAGCATCCGGCTCAGCATGTCCTGTGAGGCCGGATCACCGGCTTCTGCGGCACGCCGGTAGCAGCGCGCGGCCTCCGCGCGGTCCGTGTCCAGCAGCAGGGTTGCAAGATTGCGCGCGGCTACGCGATCACCAGCGTCGGCGGCACAGCCGAGCCAGTGGCAGGCCTGCACTAAGTCGGGAGCGACACCGCGGCCGGTGGCCAAGCAGGCGCCAAGGTTAGCCTGCGCACGCACCTCGCCAGCCTCGGCAAGCGGGCGCCATAGCACGATGGCCTCGGTCCAGGCGCCGGCGGCGGCATGGGCGCGGGCCTGGGCGAGCGGGGCAGGACGGCGGCGAAACAGGGTCAGCACAGGAGCAAGGCAGAGCCATGGCCCTGCCCTGGACCCGCCGGGAGCAGCGCCCCTAGACCCGTACCCGTTGGAACGTCAGACACAACGTGCTCCTGGCGGGCGGAAGCAAGAGGCAGCCGCCGGCGGAGCTTCGGCCCTGGCCGCCGGCTCTTCACGCCTGGATGAACAGCGGGTTAAGCCCGCCACGGCGGAACCCGTCCTCGCGAATTAGCAAGTCGAGCGCATAGGAAGCGATATCGTCGGCGATTGGATCAAGGCGTGGGTCGGCATGCTGCTGCATGTGCTTGATGTAGGAGCGGCAGGTGCCGCAGGTTTCCACAGCCACGTCGGCCGACACCTCGGCGACGCCGTGGTAGAGCATCGCATCGGTGGCGCCACAGGCGGTGCACTTGACACGGACGTGGTTCCACTGCGTCGCGCACAGCGGACAGGCGCAGTAGCGGGCCTTGGCAGCACGGGTCCAGCCGACGACCAGACTGGCGACCGGGGTGCTGCCGCACGCCGGGCACACGCCATCCGCCACCGCCTTGAGCGTGCCGACATCGAGCGTGGCAGCACGACGGGCGAGATGAACCTGGAGTGCTGCGGCAGCGAACAGCGACTCGGCAAGCTGATCGGCCGGATAGGCACCGGCGGACACCGAGACGGCGAGAGCAGTGCGCTCCGGACCGGACAGTCCGGCGAGCCTGGCGGCGGCGTCACGTGCGGCCTCGGGCACCAGGATAGGATCGAGCGCGGCGATATCGTCGAGGATCCGGTCGAGGGTCGCGGCAAAAACCGCATCTCCATCCAGATCCTGCGGCGAGAGCGGCGGCATGGCATGTGTAAGCCGGAGCGCGAACTCGGCCTCGTTCGCGGCCGACAATGCCGGCAACGTGTCGAGCGCGGCGTGCTGCACCCGGGCAAGGCCGGCCAGGAAGTGCAGGTAGTCGCCAAGTGGGTGGTTCGCGGCCAGAACGTCGAGACGTTCAGCACGGGCAGCGAACATTGTGGCGGGATCGGGCAGGCTGGCGAAGGGCGCATCGCCCACGCCGCCGATCTTGCTGGGATCAGGCCGCAGGGCATCGCGACGGGCACGTTCGACAGCCTCGTCGGTGTCGGCAAGGGCGGGATCGATCGGCGCGTCGTCGCGCGCGTGTGCCGTGTCGTCACTTGGCTGCGTCGCGGACGGTCCATCCCAAAGGCCCCGCAGCAGCGAACCCGGCCGCGGCCAGCGCGCCACTCTCAGTGGCTCCGGGCGGGCGGCCGCGAGATGGGGGACAGTGGCGTGCCGGCGTCGGTCAACTCGGCGGTAGTGGTGATACCGCGAACCTGGCGCAGCCACTTGCGGTGGTGGCGGAACGCCCAGCCGCCGGTGACGTTGCCGCGCGTCATCGCCCGTCCGGTGCCACGGATCCAGATGCCGGCGTAGATGTGCACCAGGATGATCGCGATGGCGAAGATCGCCGCCATCGAGTGCAGCAGCACCGCCCAGCGCTTGGTTTCGATGCTGGTCCAGCCGAAGAAGTACTGGTCCCAGATGATCAGGCCACTGACGAACATCACACCGATCAGCGCGGTCTGCGACCAGAACACGCCTTTCTGCCCGGCATTGTACTTGCCGAGATCAGGCAGCCGCTCGTGGTGGTTGGTGACCACGTCGCCGATGTGCATCGACCAGGCGACGTCGTCGCGGTTCGGCATGTTCAGGCGCCAGAAACGCACGAACAGGCCGAAGAAGCTCACGATCAGCACCACCCCGAACCAGGGATGAATATTGCGCGTCGCCTGACCGCCGCCAAACAGGCCGGACAGCGAGAATAGCAGCGGCGAGAACATCGCCAAGCCGCTCAACGTGAGCAGGGTGAACAGGATCGCGGTCATCCAGTGGTTAACCCGCTGGAAGCCGGTGTAGCGGGGGACGTAGCGGATGTCGGCACCGTCGGCCTTCAATGCACGCTCCCTCCGGGATGCTGTGTGGGCGGCGTGGTCATGTCCGCGGCGACAGCGGGAGGTGTCGAGGTCTGGCCATGGTCGATCATCTCGTCGGCTTCCGTTTCGTCCTCGGTCTCGACCTCGTTGGGGCCTACGGTGATGTAGTGCAGGAAACCGCCGATGGTCGCGAACGCCAGCGTGGCCAGCCCGAACATCTTAAACCCGCCTTTCCAGAACGCGACCAGCGGGCTGATGCGCGGCTTGTCCGGCAGGCCGGCGTACAGGCTCGGCTTGTCGTTGTGGTGCAGCACGTACATCACATGGGTGCCGCCAACGCCGGCCGGGTTGTAGAGGCCGGCATTCTCGAAGCCGCGCGACTTCAAATCGATGATCCGCTCGTCGGCATGCTCGATCATCGCCTCCTTGGTGCCGAACATGATCGAGCCGGTCGGGCACGCCTTGGCGCAGGCCGGCGCCTGGCCCACGGCAACACGGTCGGAGCACAGCGTGCACTTGTAGGCCTTACGGTCCTCCTGGGACACGCGGGGGATGTTGAACGGGCACCCCTTGATGCAGTAGCCGCAACCGATGCAGTTCTCCTCGACGAAATCCACGATGCCATTCTGGTACTGAACGATCGCGCCTGGCGAGGGGCAGGCCTTGAGGCAGCCAGGGTCGGAGCAGTGCATGCAGCCATCCTTGCGGATCAGCCACTCGAAGTTGCCGTCTTCGGACTCGTGTTCGGTGAACCGCATCAGGGTCCAGGTCTTGGGCGTCAGGTCGTGCGGGTTCTCGTAGGCACCCACGTTGGTGCCGACCACCTCGCGCAGGTCGTTCCACTCGTCGCAAGCGGACTGGCAGGCCTTGCAGCCGATGCACTTGGAGACGTCGATAAGTTTGGCGACCTCCGCCTTGGTGCGGATGTCGGGAGGCTGCTCCGTGGAGGCGGAGCGCTGACGGATATCGAGGGAGCTGTAGTCGGGCATGGCTCAGGTCCGTCCGAGAGAAAGGCCAGGGCTTTGCCCTGGACCCGCCAGGGGTAGCGCCCCTGGACCTGCACATGAAAGGCAAGCCGGGATATGCCCCAGGCCTGATTCGACGCTTCCAACGGCAAGCCTTTGGCGGGGCCCAGGGGCGAAGTCCCTGGCCTTGCCTGCCGTTCTCACACCGACACCTTGTCCACCGGAGCCGTTGTCGGCTCGATGTTGACCAGCCACGCCTTGAACTCCGGCGTCTCCGTGTTGGCATCGCCCACGACCGGAGTGAGCGAGTTCGGGCCCCAGCCCTTCTTCGCCGTGCCGGTGAAGCCGTAGTGGTGCGGGATGCCGACCAGATGGACCGGAGTACCATCGCACATCAACGGCTTGATGCGCTTGGTCACCAGGGCCTTGGCCTTCAGCTCGCCGCGCGGGCTCCAGACCCGCACCCAGTCTCCCTTGGTGATCTTCTGCTGGGCCGCGAGCTGCTCGGAGATCTCGACGAAGAATTCCGGCTGCAGGATCGCGTTGATCCGGGAATGCTTGGTCCAGAAATGAAAGTGCTCGGTCAACCGATAGCTGGTCGCGACGAACGGGAAGTCCTTCGAGGTGCCGAGCTGCGCCAAATCGGACTTGAAGATGCGGCTGGCAGGATTGCCGCGAATCTTCGGCGCCATGAGGTTGACCACCGGCGACTCGAACGGCTCGTAATGCGCGGGGAACGGCCCGTCACGCATCAGGTCGCGCGTCCACAGCCTGGCGACCCCCTCCTCGGTGAGGATGAACGGCCCGACACCCTTCTCGGGTGCCACGTTGACGCCGTAGTCGGGCACATCAAAGCCCACCCACTGCGTGCCATTCCACTCGATGATCTTCTTGGATTCCGCCCAGGGCTTGCCCTGCGGATCGGCGGAGGCACGATTGTAGAGGATGCGGCGGTTGGCCGGCCACGCCCACGCCCAGGACGAGGCGATGCCGCGCTCGCCGGGGTCCGTGTTGTCGCGCCGAGCCATCTGGTTGCCCTTCTCGGTGTAGCAGCCCGAGTAGACCCAGCAGCCGCAGGCGGTGGTGCCGTCGTCGCGCAGTTGCGAGAAGCCGTCGACCTGGCGGCCGGCAGCCAGCGTCACGCCGGCGGGATCGGTGATCTTCTCCAGCGTGTAGCCGTTGATCTCGCGCGCCAACTCGTCCGGACGCGGCGCATCGGCGGTGGCGTAGTTCCAGCTGACGTTGAGGATCGGGTCGGGAAACGCCCCGCCCTCCTTCTCGTACAGCGCCTTCAGCCGGGTGTGGATGCCGGCCATGATGTCGATGTCCGAGCGGCACTCCGCAGGCGGCAACTGCGCTGGCCAGTGCCACTGCAGCCAGCGCGACGAGTTGGAGAGCGAGCCCTCGTCCTCGGCGAAGCAGGTGGTCGGCAGTTCGAACACCTCAGTCTGGATCGAGGCGGGATCGACCGGGTTGTAGTCGCCGTGGTTCTCCCAGAACCGGGCGGTCTCCGTCTGCAGCGGGTCCATCACGACGATGAACTTCAGCTTGGCAAGCGCCGCAGCCATCTTGGCACGGTTGGGGAAGGTCATCAGGGGGTTGAAGCCCTGGATGACATAGCCGGTCATCTTGCCCTGGCTGGCCAGCTCGAAGGCGCGCAGCACGTCGTAGTTCGGCAAGTCCAGCTTTGGCAGGTAGTCGTATGCCCAGTCGTTCTCCTTCGTCGCCGCCTTGCCGTACATGGCCTTCTGGAAGGAGACGAAGAACTTGGAATAGTTCTGCCAGTACGAGGTCTGATTCGGGCGCAGCGGCTTGAACTGGCGCTTGCCGATGTAGGAGGCATAGTCGGGCTCCTTCTCCGTCGGCAGGTTCAGGTAGCCGGGCAGCAGGTTGCTCATCAGCCCGAGGTCGGTCAGGCCCTGGATGTTGGAGTGCCCACGCAGCGCGTTCATGCCGCCACCGGCCTGGCCGATGTTGCCGAGCAGCGTCTGCACGATGCACATGCCGCGGATGTTCTGGCTGCCCTTGCTGTGGTGCGTCCAGCCCAGCGCGTAGAGCGAGGTCATCGTCCGCTCCGGCGTGGCGGTCGACGCGATCAGCTTGCACACCTCGAGGAACTTGTCCCGAGGCGAGCCGCAGATCTTCTCCACCATCTCCGGCGTGTAGTCCGCAACGTGCTTCTTCAGCAGCTGGAACACGGAGCGCGGGTGCTCGAGCGTCGGGTCGACCACAGCGTAGCCGTCCGGACCGATGTCATAGGTCCACGTCGACTTGTCGTAGTCACGCTTGCTCTCGTCATAGCCGGTGAACAGGCCGTCCTGGTACCCGAAGCCCTCGTTCACCACGAAACCGGCATTGGTATAGGTCTTCACGTACTCACGCTGGATCAGGTCGTTGTCCAGCAGGTACTTCGAGACGCCGTTCAGGAACGCGATGTCCGAACCGGGCCGGATCGGGCAGTACAGATCCGCGACCGACGCCGTGCGAGTGAAGCGCGGGTCGACGACGATCAGGCGCGCGTTGTTGTGCGCCTTGGCCTCAACCACCCACTTGAAGCCGCAGGGATGGGCCTCGGCGGCATTGCCGCCCATGACGATGACGACGTCAGCGTGCTTGATGTCCATCCACGTGTTGGTCATCGCGCCGCGGCCGAAGGATGGAGCCAGACTGGCTACCGAAGGGCCGTGTCAAACTCTCGCCTGGTTGTCGAAGGCGAGGGCACCCGTGCTTCGGACCACCTTGTAGGTCAGGTAGGCGGTCTCGTTGGTGGTGGCCGACGCGCCGAGGAAGCCGGTGGTGATCCAGCGATTGACCGTCAGGTCGCCGTTCTTGGCGACGAAGTTCTTGTCGCGGTCGTCCTTGAGCAGGCGCGCGATGCGGTCGAGCGTCCAGTCCCAGGATACCCGCTTGAACTCCGACGTCCCCGGGGCGCGGTACATCGGGTACTTGGTACGGGTCTCGGAGTGCACGAAGTCGAGCAGTGCAGAACCCTTCGGGCACAGCGTGCCGCGGTTGACCGGATGGTCGGGATCGCCTTCGACATGCAGCACCGAGGGAAGCGAGTTCTTCGCGTCGTCCCCCAGGCTGTACATGATGATGCCGCACGCGACCGAGCAGTACGGGCAGATGTTGCGGGTCTCTCGCGTCTGCTGGAGCTTGTAGGCACGCACCGCCGCGGCCGCCGCGGGTTCGAGCGCCCCGAAGCCGAGCGAGCCCAGCGTGGACACCGCGATTCCTGCGCCGACGCCCTTAAGCAGCGTGCGGCGTGTCACCTGCACCGTCATGAATTCAGCCTCCGACCTGCAAGGCCCCAACGCTGAGGCCTCGGACCTAAGAAATCGTAAGCAAAACAGCCTTTTTGATGCCCGCGCCCGCGCGCCGGCGCAATCATTTTCTTGCGGGTGCCGCCGTGCCGGGCGCGGCGGACGAGCCCGGTTGGCTGGGGACCACCCCTGCGGGGCCGGGCTGGCGGGTGTCGAGCGGCGCGCCGGGATCCGCGCCGAGCGACTGGTCGATGGTGCCAGCCACCTTGGACTGCTGCGACTCACGATGAGCGTCGGACGACTTCTCGCCCGGCGCGTCGGCGGAGGCCCCCTGGGTGCGCGACACCGGCGCCCAACTCCAGCCATCCGGACCGCTGCGATCCTTACCCGACATCGCATCCACGCCCTGGATCGGGGCAGCAGCCGCAGCGGCGCCGCTGCGGTCCTGGGCG
>CAXSER010000066.1:0-10212 GCA_964236315.1 uncultured Acetobacteraceae bacterium
AGGCCAGTCCAGGGCGGCTCGCCCTGGCGGGTCTGGGCAGAGCCCAGCCTTGCTTTCTTGCTGGCCGGCCGGGTCTCAGGCCAGCAGCAGCAGGGCGAGGGCCGCGGCCTGGAGCAGGCAGGCCGTGCGGTAGAGCGACAGGGCGCGGCGCAGGTCGGCGGTGCGGGCCTGTGCCCTGCCCTGCCCCATCCACGGGTCGGCGACGTCCACGCCGGCGTAGGATCTCGGGCCGGCCAAGCGCAGGCCGAGCGCGCCGGCCATCGCCGCCTCCGGCCAGCCGGCGTTGGGCGAACGATGGCGGCCTGCGTCGCGCAGAACCGCGCGAGCCGCGTCGGCGGGGGCGCAGGGTGCGCCGCACGACCGGTGCAGGACGGCGGCGAGCACGATCCACAGCGCGGCCAGGCGGGAGGCCGGCAGGTTGATGACGTCGTCCAGGCGGGCGGCGGCCCAGCCGAACGCCTCGTGTCGCGGCGTCCGATGGCCGATCATGCTGTCGGCGGTGTTGGTGGCCTTGTAGAACACCAGGCCCGGCAGGCCCGCGACCAGGCCCCAGAGCGCGGGGGCGACCACGGCGTCGGAGAAGTTCTCGGCCAGGCTCTCGATCGCGGCCCGCACCACCCCCGCCTCGTCGAGCGTGGCGACGTCGCGGCCGACGATGCGTCCCACGGCCAGGCGGCCGGCACCCAGCCGGGCGGCCTGCCCTGTGGTGGCGTCGAGGGCATCGGCGACGACGCGCACGTGGACCCACAGGCTGCGCTGGGCGAACAGGGTGCTGGCGACGAGGGAGAGCATGACGAGGGCGGGCCAGCGGGAAAGCCACGTGTCCGCGACGGCCTGCAGCAGAGCCGCGGGTGCGATGCTGGCCGCGGTCAGCAGCGCGAGGGCAAGCACGCCGTTGAGCCGGCGGCGGGCGGGCGGTAGGCTCTCGCGATTGAGCGCACGATCCAGCCGGGAGATCAGCGCGCCGATCCACGTCACGGGATGGCCGGCCAGTTGGAACACCGCCTCCGGATAGCCGAGCGCCGCCTCGACGCCGAGACCGCCCAGCACGAGTGCCGCCGAGATCGCCAGGATGTCCCCTCCCCGGCCGGTCTCGGCCGCGCCCGGGGCGATAGCACGGGTGGCGTCGCGGCACAGGGGCGGAGCGGGCAGGCAGCGGAGGCCGGGGGCTCTGCCTCCGGCCTCCGCCAAAGGCTCGCCGTTGGAGTCCGATCCCTCGGGAAGGTGGTTTTCAGCGATCCCCGCGCCCTGGCCGGCTTGGACGGAGCGCGGTCCTGCCCGCTCCCTGGCCGACCGGCATGAGCAACGAGGCGCACGGGGGGCGCCGGCTCGCGGCGGAACGGAGGTTCCCGGACGCGCCGCGGCCGCTGCTGGACCTGTCGACCGGGATCAACCCGCATTCCTATCCGGTGCCCGTCCTGTCGGCGGCGCTGTGGGCAAGGCTGCCCGACCCGGAGGCGGTGGCCGGTCTGGAGGCGGCGGCGGCGCTCGCCTACGGCGTGGGCGATCCTGCGCTGGTGGTCGCGGCGGCAGGGACGCAGGCGATCATCGGCGTGCTGCCGCATCTGCTGCCGGCAGGCGCGGTGCGGGTGGTGGCGCCGACCTATGCCGAGCACCGCAGGAGCTGGGCGGCGGCGGGGCACGAGGTGGGCGAGGTCGCATCGGCGGGAGAGCTGGCGGGAGCGGCGGTGGGCGTGCTGTGCAACCCGAACAACCCGGACGGGCGCCTCCTGCCGGCAGGCGAGGTGCTGGCGGTCGCGGACGCGATGGCGACGCGCGGCGGCCTGCTGGTGGTCGACGAGGCGTTCGCGGCGCCCGATGCACAGGAGGGGATCGCGGCGCATCCGGCGGTGGTGCGGCTGCGCTCGTTCGGGAAGTTCCACGGCCTGGCGGGACTGCGGCTCGGGTTCGCCGTGGCGCCGGCGGGGGTGGCGGCGCGGCTGCGGGCGGTGCTGGGACCGTGGCCGGTGTCTGGGCCGGCGGTGGCGGTGGGCACGGCGGCGCTGGGCGATGCGGCGTGGATCGACGAGACGCGGCGGAGGCTGCAGGTCGATGCGGAGCGGCTCGACCGGGTGCTGCGCAGGGCGGGGCTGCGGGCGGCGGGTGCGGGCGGGACGACGCTGTTCCGGCTGGTGCACGAGCCGGCGGGACTGTGGGAGCGGCTCGGGGCGCAGGGCGTCCTGGTGCGGCGGTTCGAGCGGCAGGGATGGCTGCGCTTCGGGCTGCCGGGGGCGGCGGACGAGTGGGAGCGGCTCGAGGCGGCGCTGCCAGGCGAGAGCGGATGGGCGAAGTTGGCGCATGAGCCGGCAGCCGGCGGGCATGGCTGGGACGGCACGGACCGGGCGAGGAGTGACGGCGCGAGAAGTGGCGCCATCGGCCGTGGTGGCGGGGAGGACGGTCGGATGGCCGCCGGAGGAGCACCGGGGTTCGACGAGGCGTTCCGCGGACAGCTGGACGCCCTGTTCCGCTGGCGGCGCGACGTGCGGCGCTTCAGGCGCGACGACCTGGCGCCGGGGACGCTGGAGCGGCTGGTCGCCACGGCGTGCCTCGCGCCCTCGGTCGGGCTGTGCCAGCCGTGGCGGTTCGCGGTGGTGTCCGATCCGGCACGGCGCGCGCGGATCCGCGAGGCGTTCCGCGCCAGCAACGCCCGCGCGCTTGCCTGCTACGAGGGCGAACGCGCGGAGCGCTATGCGCGGCTCAAGCTGTCGGGGCTGGAGGACGCGCCGGTGCAGTTCGCTGTGTTCGCGGATCGCGGCACGACGTCGGGGCACGGGCTCGGGCGCGCGAGCATGCCGGAGATGGCGGAGTATTCCGTGGTCACGGCGGTGCACACGCTGTGGCTGGCCGCACGTGCGGAGGGGCTGGGACTGGGATGGGTCTCGATCCTCGATCCGGCCGAGGTGGCGGCAGCGCTCGACCTGCCCGCGGCGTGGCGGATGATCGGGTATTTCTGCCTCGGCCGCCCGCAGGCCGAGTGCGAGCGGCCGGAGCTGGAGCGACTGGGCTGGGAGAGCCGACGGCCGCCGGCGGAATTCATGCTGCAGCGTTAGCGGGCGTGACAACTGGCGGAGGGCGAAGGGCATGCGCCTGGTCGGCGGCAGAATCCCAGCGTCGCATGGACGGCACACGGTATCTTGGTATGCAATCACGGATGCGTGATGGCAAGCCTTGTTGTTGTTTTGTTAGCGTCGGTGACGCAGATTGTGCGCCATGTCACCAGTCACATTCGAGGCCGAGAGCGTGGGCATGCGGATTCGCAGCCTGCGCCGTGAACGCGGCATGACCCAGGAGGATCTCGCTGCAGCGACAGGAGTCTCGCGCAGCGCGGTGGCGCAATGGGAGACCGACCGCGCCGGGCAGGTGCGCGGCAACCTCAGCCGGATCGCGGACGTGCTCGGCATCGGGGTCGAGGTGCTGCTGCACGGCGTCGCATCGCGCGGTGCCGCGGAGGCTTCTGGCGGCGACGAACTGGCGCTGCTGCGGCTGTATCGCGAGTGCGCTCCGGAGGATCGGGCGTTCCTGCTGCGCACCGCACGCAAGCTCGCGATGACGGCGTCCACTGGGTAGGCGAACGGCACGGACCGGGTTCGCGCGAGGCCACGGGTCCGGTGAAGCGTTCGCAGGGATGGTCGGCCTCCGGCATGTCCGGCCGAGGGTCGTGGTAGCCCACCTGGGACGATGGAGGCAGGCAGAGTCAGGCTCCGTCTGCACCCTGCCGCCCGCTCGCGCGTTCATTGCCCGCAGAACGGGGGCCGCCATGACGGAAACGACCGCGATGACCACGACCGGACTTCCCGCTGCGGCGGGCGAGGCATTGCGAGAGGCGCTGGAGCAGCTGGAATCCGGGCGCGGCCTGGTGGTGCGGGTGGCCGACCTGATGGGCGGGGCACTGGGGCGGGCGACCCGGATCGGCGTGCGCGGCCTCGGCGTGCCCGGACCGATGCAGAGCCGGATGCGCGGCATCGCGGAGGCGGCGCTGGCACGTGCCTACGACGTGGCGATCCTCGGGCTCGACCTCACCGAAGGCGATCCGCGCCGTGCGGGGCTGCTGCGTCGCATGGCGGTGATGGTGTCGGGGGCCGCGGGCGGCTTCGCTGGGATGGCCGGGTTCCTGCCCGATGCCACGATCACCACGCTGTCGATCATGCGCGAGATCGCCGCGATCGCCCGTGCCGAGGGCGAGGATCTGTCGGGTCCGTCGGCCCGGCGGGCGTGCCTGGAGGTGTTCGCGCTGCAAGGGCCTGGCGAGGCGGGCAAGGACGCGGAGGCCGGCGAGGCCGAGCTCGGGTATTTCTCGGCGCGCCTGCTGATGCAGGGGCGGCCGATGGTGATGCTCGCGAGCGAGGTCGCGGCGCGCTACGGGGTCACGCTGTCGCAGAAGTTCGCGCTGCAGGCGGTGCCGATCGCGGGCGCGCTGACCGGGGCGGCGCTGAACGCGGCGTTCCTCGCGCACTACCGGGACCTGGCGCGGGCGCACTTCACGATCCGGAGGCTGGAGCGGCTGCACGGGGCGGCGGCCGTGCGTGAGGCGGCGCAGGAGATCCGGGCGGGGTTCGCCTAGCGGGACGAAAGGCCGGTTCCTTGCGTGCCGTCCCGAGGCGAGACCCTGCCAGGGCAGGCCGTCCCGGGCCGGCACGCAGGGTGCAGGATCGATCGGGATCCGCAAAGGCGGGGCTTCTTTCGAAACCCACCTTGCCGGATCAGGTGAAGCTGGCCTGGGTGAGGTTCGTGACGCCCTGGAACATGATCTTCGTGCCGTCGGCCAGCGTGACCTGGGTGCCGCCACCCGTCGCGGTGCGCGAGGCGTAGGCGGCCGCGTCCGCATTGTCGCCGTAGTATTTCAGCGAGACCGAGTCCACGCCGACCTTGAAGTCGGTGATGACGTTGGTGTTGCCGGAGTCGTTGTTGACGAAGATGTAGACGTTGCCGCCGCCGCCGCCGGTCATGGTGGCGGCGCCGAGGCCCGCGAAGATGGCGTCGTTGCCGGAGCCGCCGGTGATCTGCGTGGTGCCGAAGCCGGAGAAGTAGGTGTCCGAGGCGGTCGAGGCGGCGCCGCCCAGGGTGACGTTGCCGGCACCGCCGACGGCGAGCACCTGGCCCGAGCCGACCACGGCGACGACGTTGTTGTCGGCGGCGGTGACGGTGCTGGCACCGTTGCCGACGGTGATGGTCGTGCCGGCCGCGGCGGGCGCGCCGTAGAAGGCGCCGCCGCCGGAGCCGTCGGTCATCGTGCCGCCGCCGATGCCGCCGTAGACCAGCGCCGACCCCGCACCGCCGGTGAAGCTGCTCCGGCCAGGGCCGCCGACGAACTCCATGGCGCCGGTGCCGGCGGTGACCACGCCGCCGTCGCCGTTGCTGCCGTAGACGGTCTCGGCGCCGGCGCCGCCGATCACAGTGCTGGCGTAGCCGCCGCTGATGAAATAGCTGCTGCCGGCGCGGCTGCCGTAGTCGGTCACGGCGGACGCCGCGAAGATCGTGTCGCTGCCGCTGCCGCCGTGGATGGTGTCCACGCCGCGCGCGTTGACCAGCGTGTTGCCGCTGCCCAGCATGATCATGTCCTGCGCCTGCGCCTGCGTGGTCACGGTCGCCAGGCCGGTGCCGGTGGTGATCGTGCCGCTGCCGGTGCCGCCGAGCACGCTGCCGCCGATCGAGAGGGTGATCTGGTTCGCGCCGGGACCCTCGCCGCCAAGCACCGTGTCGTTGGCGCCGAGGCCGAGCAGGTTGTCGGTGCCGCCGTTGCCGGCGAGCAGCACGTTCCCGGCGCCGCCGTCGCTGAGCGTGGTGTCGGTGGTGCCGTTGAGGATCACGACCTGGTAGCCGCTCGGCGCGGTGAGGGTGCCGCCCTCGACGGGGCTGGTGACCTGCAGGACGTTGACCATGCCGGCGACCGCGGCGGAGGCCACGGCGAGGCCGTCCGAGGAGATCACGAGGTGGCTCGTGGCGGAGAGCGTGCCGATGAGCTGGCGGACCACGCCCTGGTAGGCGACGGAATGCTGCGTGAGGTCGAGCGCCGCCGTCGAGGTGATCTGGGTGGACTCCGTGGTCGCGGTGGTGCCGGACCCGGTGCCGGTCGCCGGCGCCCCGCCCGGGAAGGCGCTGACCGGGGTGCCTGTGACGGGGCTGACGCCGACGCTGACCGGGGTGCCGCTGCCGGTGCCGGTGCCGAAGCTGTTGGGCGGGCTGGTGCCGCCGCTGCCGGTGGTCGGCTGGGTGACGCCCACGGAGACGGGGGTGCCGCTTCCGGTGCCGGTCGCGGGGTTGGTCGTGGTTCCGACTGTCACCGTTGTGCCCGTTCCTGTGCCGCTGCCCGAGCCCGAGCCCGTGCCCGTGGTCGTGCCGCCGCTGCTGCCGGTGCCGCCGCTGCCGGTGGTGCCGCCCGCACCGCCGGTCACGGTGGCCGGGGGTGTCGTGACGGGCGGGGTCGCGGCGGCAGCGACGACCCCGATCACGGTGCTGTTGCCGACGCTGGTCGCGGTGAAGGTCTCGCCGGCGTAGCTGCCGGAGAGCTGGACCGTGCCGAGCAGCGTGGTCGAGTTGTAGAGGCTGAGCACGTCGGTGGCGGAGGAGAAGGTCGTGGTGACGCCTCCGGCCTGGTTGATGACCAGCGTGTTGCCGGGCTGCAGGCCGGAGAGCACGCCGTGCGGCAGGTAGGACACGCTCGACAGGGCGAGCGCGCTCCCGGTGCCGAGCAGGCTGATCGACTGTCCGGCGGTGGCGACGCCGGTCAGCTCCAGCGTGGCACCAGGCGTCGCCGCCAGGGTGCCGGCGCCACTGGTGTTGCCGACGTAGAGCGTGCCGCCCTGCGCGGTGATCGCACCGTTGTTGACCAGGGTGCCGTAGAGGCCGAGCAGGCCGAACCCGGACACCGAGGCGCCGGTGTCCACGTTGATCGCGCCCGAGGTCGCGGCGCCGGTCTGGCCGATCTCGATCGAGGCGGCGCCGGTCGTGGCGACCGCGTCGGCACCGTTGGCCAGGACGAGGCCGTCCAGGCGGATCGCGGCATGGTCGGCGGCCTGCAGCGTCGCGGCCTGGGTGCCGCCCAGCGTGGTGGTGCCGACGATCGACACGTGGCTGCTGCCCGAGGCGGAGAGCTGGCCGGCGGCGAGCGTGGCGGACTGCGCGGTCAGGGTTCCGAAGACGTCAAGCGTCCCGGTGAGCTGCAGCGTGCCGGTGGTGAACACGCCGGCGAGCGTCGCGTTGCCGGACGCGACCAGGCTCGCGGCGCTGCCCGTGCCGGTGAGCAGCGCGGGTGCGGCGAGCGGACCGGGCAACGTCACGGTGGCCATCGCGCCCGGTGCCGCGGTCGCCACGGCGCCGGTGGTGGTGTCCGCCCAGTTCGACGCGGTGGCCCAGTCGGTGCCGCCCGTGCCGCTCCAGGCGAAGGTGTCGGTGGCGGAGCTCGACGAACCGGGGGGAGAGGCCGGCGGTGTCGTCGTGCCGGTGGTGGAGGTGCCGCCCGTGCTCGTGCCGCCCGTGCTTGTGCCGCCCGTGCTTGTGCCGCCACCGCCGGTGCCGCCGGTCCCTGTGGCAGAGGCGGCCGCGACGTTGACCACGGTGCCGCCGGCGCCGTCGGCCGCGACCGTGAAAGCGGAGGCGGCATACTGGCCGGCGAGCGCCAGGGTGGCGGCAACCTTGCTGCCCTGCATCAGGCTCAGGGTGCCGTGGATGGAGTCGGTCTGGGTCCACAGCGCCGACGTGGCCACGCCGCTGGCGACGGAGACCACGTCGCCGGCCACGAGGCCGCTCACCAGGCCCGCCGGCGCGTCCGCGAAGCCGGCCAGGGCGAGGCGGCCGGTGGCGTCGGCGAAGGTGACCGCGGCGCTGCCGCCGCTCGTGCCGGCGAGCGCCAGGGTGGCGCCGGTGCCGATCGACAGCGTGCCGGTGCCGAGCACGGTGCCGACCGAGAGCGTGCCGCCCGAGGCGGCCAGCGTGCCGAGCAGCACCACCGTCCCGCCGACGTCGGCAGAGCCGGAGCCGGACAGGGTCACGCCGGCGTCGATGGTCAGGTCGCCGGCGGCGGACCCGCCGGCCGAGCCGATCTCGATCGCGCCCCCCGAGGCGACCGCCAGCGTGCCGCCCGAGAGCGAGGCGGTCGCCGCCTGCAGGGTGCCGCCCAGCGCCTGCGCGGTGCCGGCCACCGCGAGCACGCCGGAGAGGCTCACGAACTCCCCGCCGCCGGCGGTGAGCGTGCCGGCGGCCACGGTGGCGATGCCGGCGGAGAGGCTGCCGTTGGAAAGCGTGAGCCGGCCGGCCGCGCTGGCAGAGCTGACAGAGAGCGCGCCGACGGTGATCGCCCCCGTCAGGGCGTCGTTGCCCTGCACCAGCAGCGAGCGCGCCGCGCCTGGCCCCGTGATGGTCAGCGTTGCGGTGGCGGCCGGGCCGTCGATCTCCACGGCGTTGCCGGCGCCGGGCGTGCTGCCGGCGGCGCGGCCGGTGGTGACGTCGAGCCAGCCGGCCGGGCTGCCCCAGCCGCCGCTGGCGCCGTTCCAGACGTAGGAGTCGCTGGCGCCGTCGGGCGGGACGGTGGTGCCGCCCGTCCCGGTGCCGCCGCCGGTGCCCCCGCTGCCACCTGTGCCGCCGGTGGTGGTGCCCGTGGTGCTGCCGGCGAGCGAGGTCAGCACGATCGCGGTGCCGTTGGTGCCGGAGCGCACGTTGGAGAAGGTGTAGCCGCTGAAGTCGCCGGCCATCAGCAGGGTGGCCGCGACCTGCCCGGAGTAGAGCAGCGTCAGCGTGCCGGCGCCGCCGGTGGCGGACGCGACGTAGCGCGTCGAGGTGATGGTGTCGTTGGGCAGCAGGATCTGGTCGCCCATCGAGAAGCCGGTGATGGTGCCGGCGGGCAGCGTGTGCTCGTCGAGCAGGCCCAGCGTGGTGTTCGTGCCGGTCATGTCGACGGTGATGCCGGCCGCCACCGGGCCGTCGAGCATGGCCTCCGAGTAGCTGGTCACGGAGAGCGTGCCTGTGCCGGTGATGGTGCCGAGCGCCAGCGTGCCGCCGGTGGCGATCAGGCTGCCGTTGTCCACGATCGAGCCGGTGGACTGCACGTTGCCGTTGCCCTGCAGGAAGGCGCCGGCGTCGATGGTCACCACGCCCGCCGCGGCGTTGCCGAGGGTGCCGACCTCGATCGAGGAGATGGAGTCCACGCTCACCGAGGCGCCGCTGCCGCCGCCCATCACCAGGTCGCCGACGGTGACCACCGCCTGCTCCGAGGCAGACAGGGCGGTGACGGGCAGGCCGACGCCGCTCATGCCGGTGCCGAGCGTCAGCAGGCCGGAGATCGAGAGTGTGGCGCCGGCGCCGCTGACCACCACGCTGCCGTTGACCGCGCTCAGCACGGAGCCGCGCAGCGACGCGCCGGCGTCGACCTCGAGGCTGGACGGCGCGGAGCTGGTGCCCAGCGAGGTGCTCGACGCGACGACGCTGCCGGTCAGGTCGACGTCGCCGACAAAGCTCAGCGACGCGACCTGCCCGGTGCCGCCGACCACGACGTAGGAGCCCTGGCCGCCGGTGATGGTGGCGGAGTCCGACGCGCCCGGCGGGTTCGCCGCGGGCGAGCCGGTCGCGGGGGCGAGCCAGTCGGCGCCGGTGGAGAAGCTGCCGTTGCCGCCGAACCAGGTGTAGCCGGCGGCGGTGTCGGACGAGGGCGGGGGCGCGGCCCCGGTCGTCGTGCCCGTCGTGGTGGTGCCCGTCGTGGTGGGGGAGGAGACGGTGATGCTGGTGCCGCCGGCGCCGTTCTGGGTGGCCGTGAACACGTCGCCGTCGTAGTTGCCGGCCAGGGCGAGCGTGCTCTGCACCTGGGCGCCGTTCAGCAGCGAGAGGGACCACAGGCCGGCCGAGACCTTCGTGGCGCTCACCGTGACGGCGTCGCCGCGGTCGATGATCGTGTCGCCCGGGGCGAAGCCGGTGATCGTGCCGGAGGGCGCGAGCATGGCGTGGCCGAACTCGAGGAGGCTGTTCGCGGCCATGGTCACGGAGATCGCCCCGCTGGTGCCGCCCTCGAGGTCGAGCGCCGCGCCGGACGCGACCGCCAGCCCGCCGCCGCCGCCGACGCGGCCGAGGCTCAGCAGGCCGCCGCTCGCCAGGATCGTGCCGTAGTCCACGATCGTGCCGCCGGCGGCCATGGTGCCGGCGCCGGAGACGAGCGCCCCCGCGTCGACCACCACCGCGCCGCCGACCGCGCTGGTGATCCGCGACCGGTCCGGACGGGCGACGACG